>NZ_CAWMYC010000132.1:0-62891 GCF_963872035.1 Scytonema sp. HK-05 | reverse complement strand
GCTAAATCGAAGATTATAGCGCGGGTCTTATAGCCCCCGAACCCCCACTAGATAAAAAAATTGTTTTATCTTCTATCTTCCATCTTCTATCTTCAGTATTTTCGCCCTCGCCACTCTGTTGGAGTGCGGAATGCAGATAAGAAAATCCGCAGCACCGCTACTGGATCAGCTAGAGGTGATAGCCAGAACAACCAGCCACCGTTTGCTTGAGTGCGATCGTAGGAAGGTGCGATCGCCAAAAGCATTGCAAAACGAATCACCAGTAGAAATAGATTCAGCCCCAAAAGAAGCAGGGGGGGAGAGGGTGACAAGGGGACAGTCCGGGAAAGACTAAGGTAACTCAGGACAACTATGAGGGGTAGACCTTGAACTGCTGAAAGTAGCCATAAATCCCCCCAAATTTGAGCGCGGGAGGAAGCATCTTTCAAGTCAAGGCTGCGCCCCCATTGTTTCCAAGTTTCCATTGCTCCCTCATACATCCGCACCTTCAGCACTTTTGCCCCATCTAAGAAGCCGACTTTAAACCCAGAGGCAGCTATATTCCGTGCTAAGGTAACATCATCACAAAAAGAACCACTTGCACTCGTATATCCACTGACAGCCGCTAGAACAGAGCGACGACATAAAAAGCATTGCCCATTTGCCATCACCCGTTCTGGCTGGTCTGTATTAACACCAGCAGGGTCAAATCGGTAAAGCAGAGTCATCAGCAATGCTGGTTGTAGCAGGCACTCTCCTGGATATTTGAGAATGAACTGGGGTGAGAGGGAAACCAAGTCATAGCCTTGCTCTTCTGCTGTCTTCACCAAACCAGCAACCAAACCTGGTGATGGTTGTGTATCAGCATCCATACCCAGAAACCACTCACTTCCCTCCGAGGTCTGCAAAAAGCCGTAATGCAACGCCCAAGGACGCCCCACCCAACCAGTGGGTAAGGGATCATCTGTCATCAGGCGAAAGCGAGGGTCTTTTTGCTGTGCCGCTTTTACCAAGTCAGGTGTGCCATCACCAGACTTGCTATCTACAACGATAATTTCCCGGACTTCGTAACTTTGCCGACTTATCGCATCTAGCAGGGGACTAATACGAAGAGCCTCATTCAGGGTGGGAATGACAACGCTGACAGCACCCAAAAGTTCTGGTGTGGGATTTTTGGGTGCAATGGGAGGAAGGCGGCTAGGTCCTTTGACGAGGCGCGACAGCAGAATTGCTGTCGCTGGTAGTTGAATCAGTAGTAATAAGAGTGAGATAGCACTTGCTATCGTCCACACGTCTAGCACAGCAAAATACCTGGCGATGGAAATCAATGCTCTATTTAACGGCAACTTTGACGCTTGCTACAGAAACTTCAGTGGTTGTTGGTGCAACAGGAACATTAGCAAATGAGGCTTTTGATCTCCACCAAAGTACCACAGCAGGAACTACGCCAATCACAAAGCCCAGCGAAACTGGGATAGCAAATCCAGCAGCTAAGCTGAGTCCAGCAGCGAAGAAGAAATTGCTGAGATAAACGATTAAGGGTACCCAGAGTTGCGATCGCTCGACTTTAATTGGTGTGTTTTTCCATAACAAGGCTGCTACTGTCATGAACAGGGCGCTAGTGCCAAACCAACCCGCATAATTTTGGTAGGGTGTTCCAAAGAACGCTCCTGGATTTTCCCAATACCAAAAGGGGAGATTTGTTTGACTCATAGCTGGTTCCAATGCAAAGTCCCAGCAGGTGAACAGCATTGCCCCCAAGGCTATGGCACCTACGTGACGCGCTAAACTGGGATTTTGAGCGACACCCAGACCGGCACGAGCAATCAGGTAAGAAGACAAGCCCACATAAAACCAGGATAAGGGAATTGTAAATGGCACAAGCCCCGCAATCTTATATCCCAAACCACTCAAGTAAGTGTAGTCTCCAAAGGGAAACCCAGTGCTGGTTCCTAGTAATTCACTGCCCACCGATATTGACATAGCTGGCAGCATAAACCCTAGCCAAGTGCGCCATCCCAATATCCGGTATGCATAAATGGAGACAGCTATTGTCCCCAAAATAATATCTACCACACCGCCGTCAGCCAAACTCAGTTGCATGGCTGTTTGTCCAACCCCTCCTGAGTTCAAAATTATTTCGGCATTGGGTATGACCAATAGAATGCCTATCAGCCCAAAAGCCTTTGCCAAGATATGACCAATCAGGCTTACACGCTCAGCTATAACAAGTTGTCTCATGATAATTCCTTAACAAGACATGACACGCCGCTACTTAGCTGCTAACAGTTTACAAATGTTTAACAAAATATTTAACAATTTGTGCGGGAATTCTTGGCAAACTTGGTTTGCTTTTATTGGCAGAGCATAACAGCCTCTTGATTGAAGGTAGAAAAAATATGATATTAAATTTATAGTCTAAGTCATTCAAGCCAAGATGTATCAACTAAATTGGCTGTCTTTTGATGGGTTATAGTGTAGGCAAGAGATTCATCCTTTCCTACGCAGTATCCTTATGCTTTCTTATCCTTTAGATAGTTTTGGAATGATAGCCTGTCCTTATAATGGGAAGAACCCATGTCAATTTTGAAAAGACTTCCCTTTGTTTCCCTAGTATTACTACTGCTGACTTACACTACCTTAGGCTGGGTGATATCCAAAACATATGCTCCTGCTCCTTGGTTTATATGGCTGCTGGCTGTAATTGCTATCTTGGTTGTCCTGGCAGGCTTAACCATTTCTTGGAGAAGGCTGACAGAGTATTCTTTTGTCTTATTCAAATCAAACCTCAAATCTTTTAGTATTACTGTTTTAGCGGCTTTCTTATTCTTTTTGATGATAGCCCAGTTCCGAGTATTTCTTGATACCTTGGTAATTATTGCTGCGGCTGTCTTGGGAAAGATAGATTTTCAAACAGCGGGCTTCACTGATGGGCAAGCCTTTTGCTTTTTATCTATCTTCTCTTTGACTGGGTTAGCCCTAGGTGCGCTAATCCATAAACTCATTTGACGAGAACTCACAACTCAAAAGACAAGATTGCGGAATGTGAGTTCCATCTGTGTCCATCTGTGTCCATCTGTGGTTAATTATTCATTCTTTTTTTTGGAATGAATGCAAGAAGTCTAAAATTTAGAATGGCACCACGGATACATCAGGCTTACTCAGTATCAAATCATTCATGCGCCTACAAAGAAATTCGGTGCTAAGTGAAAAAGAACTCTCTACCCACTTGCAAAGAATTCATGCTGAATTCTGTCTGTTGAGTTAGTGAGTTCTTTGTTCATCAGAGTCTATAGCCAAGAGTTAATAGTTGTTATCGACTCTTGACTATAGACTTTTGACTAACTTACAGCAGCCTCAGTTGCCGCAGCTACTGGGTAAACACTAAGTTTTTTACGGTTTTTGCCCTTGCGTTCAAACGTGACCACGCCGTCAACTAAAGCAAACAGAGTGTCATCACTGCCAATACCGACGTTGTTACCAGGGTGAAATTTAGTGCCACGCTGGCGAACTAGGATATTTCCCGCCCGCACAACTTGACCGCCGTAGCGCTTCACACCCAATCTTTGAGCATTAGAGTCACGACCGTTACGTGTACTACCTGTTCCTTTCTTGTGAGCCATAATTTCCTCTTGTATTTCTACTTCTTTTATCTATTATTCACTAGCAGTTTCTTCAACAGGTTGGTTGTCAGCAGCCTCTGGAGTTTCAGTTGTTGCAACTGGTTCAGCAGTAACATCGATAGTCTGTTGAGTTTCATTATTCTCCGTACCAGTGGCAACTGGTTCTGTCACCTCAGCATTTTGTGTGAGAGCGATCGCGCTGTCTTCTGAGGCAAGAACTGAACCATCAACGCTAATTGAGTTAATCAATAATCTGGTGATTTCCTGGCGATGACCCCGCTTTTTGCGGGTTTTCTTTTTCGGTTTCATTTTATACACCAGGACTTTGCGACCTCTAAGATGCCGCAACACCGTTCCTTCTACCTTTGCCCCTGCCACATGCGGCTGTCCTATGGTGACTTCGCCGTTATGCTGCACTAACAATACTGCTTCTATGGTAACTTTCTCGTCCGGTTCGACAGAAAGCAGTTCAATATCATAAAAGCGACCTGGTTCGACTCGTAATTGTTTGCCGCCAGTTTCAATAATTGCGTAGGTCATGGAATTGTCCTTGAGGTTGCCGTACAGGTAGCTGGATCGTATGCTCTTGACAAAGCTTTCCAGCTTTTGCATTGTCTTTACCTGATCCGAGCAGGAATTAGACACACGATCTATAAATATACCCTAAGGACTAAGTTTTTGTCAAAGTAAAACAGGATCAACCCTTCACCAGACAAGAGTTCTCGAACAACACTTTTAGACTTTGAGTGTTTTTATCTAAAGCTAGGAGTGCCAACTAGATTTTCGCAAGCAGGTGCAAAAGATGGCACAGATAAAGAGCAAGCCTTCCATCCAGATTTCACTGATACATTAAACAATCGGCACGTACCACCACGCTGACCTTCTGGAGTGTAATATCGACAGTACCGACAAGCTGAAACACAGGATTTTAAGGTTGTCATAACTAGCTCTTAAAATTAAATAAAAATCTTCGTTGCTTAAAAATTGGTTTTATTCCCTAATAAGTATGTCAACATTTTCTTGAGAAATGCATAGAAATTAGATGTTTTTATGAAAAAGTTTGCATTACGAAATATTAGTTCACGTAGGAAAGCAATAGTTATTTATACTTAGGTATACTCAATGAAGTTCGTATGAAATTACTGAAAAATACGGAGATAGAGCGAATACTTAAAGTAAGACTTCGGAGTGGTTTTGTGAAATGAAAAGAATTGAAGTTGAAAAAAGAACGATTTTGATTGGGTTAGCAGGTAGCCATGGCTATGGGTTAAATAGACCTGATTCAGACTATGATTATCGAGGCGTATTTATCGCACCCAAAAGGTATTACTTGGGATTTGACCATATTGAACAAAAAGATGATGGCTGGGATGAACTAGGAATGTTTCCGTTTCTAGATGGAAACAAAGACACAGTTATATACGAATTAAAAAAGATTATTCAGTTATTGTCTGGGGCAAATCCTAATGTTTTAGAATTGCTATGGTTGAATGAATATCCTGTTTTAACCCCAGTAGGACAGCACTTAATTAACCACAGACAAATATTTTTCAGCAAGAAGGTAAAGCATACTTACTCTGGTTATGCCTTTGCCCAAATCAAAAAAATCGAAACTCATCGTAAGTGGTTGTTAAATCCACCGCAAAAGAAACCAATTCCATCTGATTTTGATATAGAAGATGAAGCACCACTTACAAAAGATGAACTCAATGCTTTCCTAGAATATCTTTATCACTTAATTAGAGGAAAAATTGAGTTTTTAGAAGAAGCAGAGCAATTATATAAGTTGCTTACAGCGGATATAGATTTTAAGGGGGTGCTTAAACAGTATCCTTTACCTAATGAAACTTTAGAATACACACAAGAATTAACAAATAGTCGAAAAGATTTTATTCGCCTACTGAAAAAAAGTCAAACTTATCAAATAGCTTTAAGAGAATGGAAAGCATATTTATCATGGCAGGAAAACAGAAACCCGGCTAGGGCAGAAATGGAGAGAAAATCAGGTTTTGACCTTAAGCATGGGATGCACTGCGTTAGGTTATTACGTAGTGGACTAGAAATATTGCGAACAGGAGAAGTGATTGTAGATAGAAGGGTGGCTGGTGATGCAGAAGACTTGAAAGCTATCCTCAAGGGCGATTATTCTTATGAACAAGTGATGAAAATGGCAGATGACTTAGTTGCTGAAATGGAAAAGGTGTACGAAGACTCATCCTTGCGTGATAGACCGGATTTAGAGCAAATAAATGAATTATGTATGGAACTGGTGGAAATGCAAGGATGGTAAGCAAAAAGAGAAGAGTAAATACACAAGAGTGAAGAAATTATTTGATTTTTCATCTTCTACTTTTAATCTTCTATCTTCTATCTTTTCACTCGTTAGAGAGTTTGAAATACATAGACAAAACCATAAAGACTGATGCTGAGAAAAAATACTGCTGCTAATTGGTTCACTCGCATATCAGGTGAGGGAGCAATGGCTTCTCGTACCAAGATTGAAATAGATGCCCCAACCACAAAGCTCCAGCCAAGTATCATATAAGGTATCGCTAGCGTAAAATTCCAAACAATCAGCATTGCAATTGCTAGCAGTACCATCAGCATCTCTACAAACCGAGGCGGATTGTATTGGCTGGATAAAACAAAACTGTTGAACCAAAAGTGCCAAAATCTCATAATTAACTGGTAAGTGCTGAAAAATAAAGAAGAAAGAAGATAAAAGAAAGAAGATAAAAGAATTTCTTTTATCTTCTTTCTTCACTCTTCATTCTTAACTTTTAACTCCTAACTTTTGTCCTGTACCATTTTTTTGTGTTGTCTCTTCTGGTAGTTCTACACCAAAGACGCGGCTAAAAACTTTTTCTACTTTATATCCAGAATCAATTGACTCTAAGGGGTCTTTGCGTAATCTGTGACGCAGACATAAAGTAATGACACGGCGGATGTCATCAAGTGTGACTTCGGTACGTCCTTCAAATGCAGTTAAGGCTTTGGCGGCGCGGTTACTTACAATGTCTCCCCGCAACCCATCCACGTCAAGTTCCGAGCAAACTTCGGAAATTTTGACTCGCAAGTCGTAATCAATTGTCACAGAAGGTAACAACTTTTGAGCGTTGACAATTTTCTGTTGTAGTGCTTCCTGCTGTTGTTTGTAGTTTTCCAGAAATGCTGGCGGATTTTGGTCGAATTCTGACCTTTGCTCAACGATTTGCACGCGCAAAGCTGGTTCCTTAACTGTATGGATTTCCGCGTGCATTCCAAATCTATCTAAGAGTTGGGGGCGTAGTTCTCCTTCTTCTGGGTTACCGGAACCCACGAGAACGAAACGCGCTGGGTGACGGATAGAAATACCTTCCCGTTCTACCGTGTTCCAACCACTTGCGGCGGAGTCAAGAAGCACGTCTACTAAATGGTCATCTAGCAAGTTTACTTCATCCACATAAAGGATACCCCGGTTAGCTTTTGCCAGTAGTCCCGGTTCAAAGGCTTTGACACCTTCTGATAAAGCTTTTTCGATGTCAATTGTGCCGCAAACTCGGTCTTCTGTCGCTCCCAGCGGCAAATCTACCATTTGGACTTTTTTCTGAACTACGGGAATATCCGCCCCTTGCTCTAGCTGTTGGCGGACTTCATCGCTCATCAAGTCGGGATCGCTGGGGTCGCTATTGAAGGCGTCATTAGCAACGACGGGGATTTCTGGGAGCAAATCAGCCAGCGCCCGGATAGTCGTGGATTTTCCGGTACCGCGATCGCCCATAATCATCACACCGCCAATTTTCGGGTCAATCACGTTTAATAGTAGAGCCAGTTTCATTTCTTCCTGACCCACAATTGCTGTAAATGGAAATACCACGCGACGCGCACTTGCGGTAGCTTGAGCAGTTGGACTCACGCTTATTACCTTATCTATATTTTTCTTATTACCGTTTTTATTGTGCCATAGGTGGGGAGTGGGGGATGAGGGGGATGAGGGGGATGGGGGAGATGAGGAGGATGAGGGGGTGAATTTTTCCCCGTCTCCCCGTGTCAGTCAACCGAGCGATCGCAACTTAGTATCATTTGCCAGCAGGACATAACCTTCGACCTTGGCGTAAAGTTTTGTAAAAAAAATCTGGATATTGCAGAAAAGCGGAATATTCTCCTGATGAATAAATAGGGGCTGACAACTTTCATACAGTAAAGTGTCTTTCTCCCTATGGTGGGTAAACTTCTGACCATTTGGTTAGTGTTGATTTTCATCAGCAATTACCGAGAGTGAGCTTAACTCCTGTTGCTTTGGAAGAGGGAATTTCTGATATGACTCAAAGCTGGAAAAGTTGGAGTTTGAAATTAGGGCTAGGAATCGCTGTAGCTACAAGTGCCGTCTTTTGTGGAAACTACGTTTTAGCTGAGAACACGCAAGAATTTCTAGAAAGCTCGGGTTATTATCACCCCGACTGGGTAAACTTATTGCGCTTAACGTCTTTAACATCTGACGTCCCGGCTAGCAACGTAAATGTAAAAATCAAAGAAACAGGAGTCAATTCAGGTCCGTACGCTCTTAATGCTGGAAATCCAGTTACACTTAATACCTTTGGCTGTTTTGGCAATACAGTCACCGTTCAACTTTATTATCAGGTTAGCCCAACCAGTCCTCAACAGATTATTGGTGAGCGAATGATTACATTTAACTCGTCGCGATCCATAGAAATTAGAGACACACAAAACGGTGCAAACTACACGATAAACTACCAAATTACATCGAGTAGTGGTAACTGTATGTAGCATTTGAAACTTTTTGGGTGGGGTTATGCCTTACCTACGACCGTTAAATCATTACGCAATTGTGCAATCCCGTTGAGGGTAGCAATAACTGTAACACTTGAAGCAAGCAGCATCATGAGACACAGTTACGACAGTTAAATTGTTACACAATTGTGCAACATTGTTCAGGGCAATAATAACTGTAACATTTGAGGCAAGCAGCATCATGAGACAGTACATTCTCCGCTTCTTTTTTATTAGCGGAATTAGCTTCTGCTGTTTAACCACAATAGACTCTACTCAGGCTCAAGAAACTCAAATCGTGCCGGATGCAACCCTACCCAATAATTCCAGCGTCAAACTAGAGGGGAACACCAGAATTATTGAAGGAGGAACCAGAGCGGGTGGCAATTTATTCCACAGCTTTGGGGAGTTTTCTGTTCCCACTGGTTCCACAGCTTTCTTCAATAATGCTACGGATATTCAAAACATCATTAGTCGGGTAACGGGTGGGTCAGTCTCTAACATTGATGGGTTAATTCGCGCCAATGGTGCAGCTAACCTGTTTCTGATTAATCCGTCGGGGATTATATTTGGTCCTAATGCCTCTTTGAACATTGGCGGGTCTTTCTTAGCAAGTACTGCCAGTGCTGTAAAATTTGCTGATGGTACAGAGTTTAGTGCAAAGTTGCCCCAAAGTGTGCCCTTACTAACTATCAGTGTTCCCATTGGTTTGCAATTTGGGGGGAATGGGGCAAGCATCCGAAATCGATCTCAAGTAACTGATAATAATGGTCAACCCGTTGGTCTACAGGTGCAGCAAGGGAATACTTTGGCGCTAGTGGGCGGTGATGTGAGCTTGGATGGCGGGAAGTTGAATGCCTTGGGTGGTCGAGTCGAGTTGGGAGGAGTGGCTGGAGCGGGAACGATAGGACTTAATGTGGATGGCAACAATTTGCGTTTGAGTTTTCCTGATAGGCTGGCGCGAGCCGATGTATCACTCAGTAATAAAGCTGTTATTGATGTAACCGCTGAAGGTGGGGGTAGTATTGCAGTCAATGCCCGGAATCTAGGGATTTCGGGAGGAAGTTCCCTTAGAGCTGGGATAAACTCAGTTGGCACTCAGGCGGGAGATATCATGCTCAATGCTACAGACAGGATGATTATTGCAAATAGCTCTATCTTTAATAATGTGGGTGATGAGAATCCTCAAACCATCGGTAATACTGGCAGTATCGATATCAAGGCAGGGTCACTATCGTTAAACAATGCTGACCTCAGAGCCAGCACCTATGGAAAGGGGAATGCTGGAGGGATATTTGTGTATGCTAATGATTCTGTCTCTATTGCTAATAGTTTTTTCTTTAGCAATGTGGAAGTTGCAGCCGAGGGCAATACTGGTGGCGTTCATATCAAGGCTGGGTCGCTCTCCTTAACTGATGGCGCTACCCTGAGTGCCAGTACCTTTGGACAGGGAAACGCTAAAGGGGTATTTGTGCAGGCTAATAATTCTGTTGATATTGCAAACAGTATCTTCATTACCAAAGCAGAAAAAATAGGCACTGGCAATAGTGGTGACATCAACATCCAAGCGGAAGCAGTCTCTTTAACCGATGGCACTCTCCTAGAAAGCAGTACTTATACAGAAGGGCGTGCTGGGAACGTGATGATTGATGCTCGCAATACTGTCTATGTTGACAATAGCTTCATATCCAACGATGCTTTTGGATCGGGGAATGGTGGCGTCATCAATATCAACGCTAGAGTGTTATCTTTAACTAAAGGTGCTGAACTATTGTCCAGAACCCTTGGAGAAGGAAAGGGGGGCAATATTCAAATCAATGCATCCGAATCTGTCACTATTTCTGGGGTCAATCCAGCTAAAGAAAATTTGATTAGTGGGTTGATTAGTAGCAATGAGGGAAATGCTACTGGTCAGGGCGGTAATATCAGTGTCACTACTGGTAGCTTGCGCGTATCAGATGGAGCGGTTGTGAGTGCGCGAAGTACGAGCGCTGGTAATGGAGGCAATATCACTGTTAACACGAATACCCTTGAGCTTACTGGTGGTGGACAACTCCTTACCAGCGCCTTCAGCAGTGGAAATGCAGGTAACATCACTGTCAACGCCACTGACAGGGTTAGTATCTCTGGTAGCAATCCTACCTTTGCGGTTCGGCTTAACCAATTTGGTGTACGATTAATTGATAATGATAGTCCTAACAGTGGCTTGTTTGCTCGCGTTACAGGTAACGCAACTGCTAATGCTGGCAACATAGAAGTTAACGCTCGCTCGATCCGTCTTGACAACCAAGGAACCATCACAACTGAGACGAAATCGGGCGAAGGTGGGAATATCACTCTCAAGGCTAGAGATATCGTACTACGTAACAACAGCAACATCACTGCCAGCGCTGGTACTGCACAAGCAGGTGGGAATGGCGGCAATATTAAGATCGACACTGACGTATTAGTGTCTGCAAAGAATAGCGACATCACTGCCAATGCTTTCGAGGGGAACGGCGGAAATATCCGCATCAATACTCAAGGACTCTTTCTTTCGCCTGATAGTGACATCACCGCCAATTCTGAACGTGGGTTAGATGGTGTCGTAGAAATCAACACGCCTGGTATTGACCCCAGCAGTGGGTTAGTCAATTTACCAGAAGCCCCGCCAGATGATACTCGGCTGGCACAGGGTTGTCAAGCGGGTGGAACTCAACAGCAGAACCAATTTATTATCACCGGGCGTGGCGGATTACCGCCCAGTCCTTTGGAAATGTTGACACCTGACGCTGTACAAGTAGATTTGGTGACTCTCAAACCTGAGCGTGAAAACCGAAAGAATGCAAATGTTACCAGCACAACTACCGCCACACCAGAACCCATCGTTGAAGCTACTGGGTGGGTGGTAAATGCTAAAGGAGAGGTCGTCCTGATTGCCCATGCGCCCACCGTTACGCCCCATAGTTCTTGGCAGACGTCTCCTAAGTGCGATGCAAAATAGATGAGGGAGATGAGGGAGATGAGGGGGATGAGGGAGACAAGAGTTGCGGGCGATGGGTGTAGATCCGGATATCATTTAAGGGGTTCGTAGTTGGCGCTTTAGCGAAGACAGCGCTTACTACAAACCACTAATAAATAACTTAAGATATTAACATCACCGGAAAAGCAAGCATAAACGCTGTAATTACGTATATCTTTGGAAGCAAGGATATAAAAAATATTTAGATTACAAGCTTTATGGCAGTAGATTTACGAAAATTTTTTGAAGCAACAGACCCCAGCCGGACTCTGGTTGTTAACAACGCGCAGGATAAGAAGTATTACATTGACTTTTCCTCGGTGCGCGGCGGAGATATCATCGGCAAACTGAAGCAGAAAATTACGTTTTTTAAGCCACATGACCCAACCTGCACTCTATTTACTGGGCATATTGGCTGTGGGAAATCTACAGAATTGCTGAGGCTGAAATTAGAACTGGAAGCGGATGGCTTTCATGTGGTCTATTTTGAGTCTAGTGAAGATTTGGAAATGACCGAAAATCGAAGGGCGCAAGCCCCTAAATTCTATTTATGGGGATAAGCCCGTAGGGGATTTTAATCCCCGTCCTAACCTCCGTACAGCGTCACGAATCACATCATTGTAGTCAATACCCTCGGATTCAGATATTTGTTGAACTATTTCCCATTCTTGTTCACTTAGTCGAACAGTTAATTTTTTAGCTGCATATTTTCTTGCCATAAGGAACTTTTCTCTTTTACTATAGGTCTATCAGACTTATAGTAACAAACAAGGAGGTGATTCAAGAGTGTTGGTACTGGAATACAAAGCAGTAGTTCGTTCGTCTCAAGCAATAGCAATAGATGAAGCGATTCGGACAAGTCAGTTTGTACGAAATAAAGTCCTGAGATACTGGATGGATAATCGTGGCGTCGGAAAGAAAGAATTGTACCAGTACAACACTCAGTTGCGTGCTGAATACGCATTTGTCAAAGATTTAAACAGTCATGCTTGTCAAGCGTCCGTTGAGAACGTAGAGCGGGCTATTTCACGATTCTTCGACAACTGCAAGAACAATAAACAAGGCGTCGCATTGGGACAAAAAAATGAGCCGAACCTTAGTAACCCCACGAATAACCGTGATGCCAAGACGATCAACCATGAAGGTTCCGCTCATTTTTCCAGGCATTCCCCCGTCAAGAAAGGCTATCCGCGTTTTAAAAAAGATAGCCGTTGTGTCGAATACAAGGTGTCGGGTTGGAAACTGCATCCATCTAAACGTCGAATAACTTTCTCAGACAAAAAGGGGATTGGAGAACTTAAGTTATTAGGCAAGTGGGACATTCACACGTACCCTGTAGGCTTAATCAAACGAGTTCGGATTGTTCGCCGTGCTGATGGCTACTACGTCCAATTTTGCGTCAAGGCTGATGTGACAACTGAACCTAGAAGTGAGGATGGTGAGATTGGGTTAGATGTTGGATTAGAGTACTTTTACTCTGATTCCAACGGACATCATCAAGAAAATCCCCGATTCTTGCGGAAGGCAGAGAAAGTCATCAAACACGCTCAACGTCGGATTTATAAGAAAGAGAAAGGCAAGAACAACAGACGAAAAGCAATCCGTCGATATGCCCGGAAGCATTTAAGAGTAAGTAGGCAACGTGAAGAACACGCCAAGAGACTGGCGCGTTGCGTGTGCAAGCTTAACAGCTTTGTCGCCTACGAAGACTTGAATGTGAAAGGACTGGTAAAGAATCGCCACCTATCCAAGTCGATTAGCGATGTTGCTTGGACTTCTTTTCGTCGTTGGTTGGAATACTTTGCTTTGAAGTTTAATACTAAAGTGGTTGCTGTTGCACCTCATTACACATCGCAAAAGTGTAGTAATTGTGGACAAACTGTTAAAAAAGGACTGTCTACAAGAACTCACGACTGTCCACATTGTGGGACGGTGTTGCAACGAGATGTAAACGCAGCTATCAATATTTTGTGTAAAGCAAAGTCTACCGGAGGGCATCCGGGAAGTAACGCTTGGGGAGTCGGAATCTCTACGCTACTTGGGGCAACCCAGGCATGTGCAAGTTCCGACGTTGAGCCAAGAATCCCCCGGCTTTTAGCCGTGGGGAGTGTCAATGATGTGGATATTGCTGATGTGCTGCTAGCGTAGACGCGGAGCGGCTTGTCGTTAGACATCGCCCGTCGTGTCAGTCAAAGTTTAGAGAAACTCAACCTTGAGGAACCCAGCAGGCTTAAGGAGTTACTCCAAGGTGCAGTGAGGGTTTTAAACGCCGAGGTGACAGGGCTAAAACTCAAAGTTCCCAATGTTGGTGATTTTGGTGTCACTTCTGAAAAAGAAAAGTTTACTCTGGCTTTTGGTATTGGGGAAATCACTGCTAAAACTAAGAGTGATTCAACGCTGCGCGAAAAACTTAACCAGTATCTCGGACCACAAAAAATTAAGCTGCTGGACGCGATTAATAAGGAATTGCTAGAACCTGCTATAGCCAAACTGAAACAGCAGGGCAAAAAAGGTCTCGTGGTAATTGTAGATAATCTTGACAGAATTGATAATCGCCCGAAGCCTTGGGGGCGTCCGCAACAGGAATACTTGTTTGTGGATCAGGGTGAGTATCTGACCAAGTTGAATTGTCATATGGTGTATACAATGCCACTTCCCCTGAAGTTTTCCAATGACTATGGAACGCTCACACAGCGATTTTTGGAAGACCCTAGAGTGTTGCCGATGGTACCCGTACAATGGTCAGATGCCAGTATTCATGAAGAAGGAATGGCGCTCATACAACAGATGGTACTGGCAAGAGCCTTTCCTGACTTGCAACCAGACCAGCGTCTCAGTAATATTACCTTTATTTTTGACCGCAAAGCAACACTTGAGCGCTTATGTAGAATGAGTGGTGGTCATGTGCGCGACTTGCTGAGGCTGCTGAATACATGGATTATGGAGGAAATGTCACTTCCTCTGACTCGTGATACTTTGGACAATGTGATTCGTGCGCGTCGCAATGAAATGACTCTACCCATTTCTGATGATGAGTGGGAATTGCTACGTCAAGTCAAGCAAAGGAAAAAAGTGAGCGATGATCACGGATATCAAAAGCTGATCCGCAGTCGGTTTGTTTTTGAATATCGCGATCGCCTACGGCGGGCACTCCGTGCCATCGCGGTGAGTCTTGGTTTGATGTTAATCCCATTTTGGCAGAGGCGAGGGAGTTGAACGGGTGAGTGGAGAGTTGGGGGGAGAAAATAATGATTCATGATAATATGTCCGTCTCATTGCCCACAATCAAAGAACCCCACCCCGCTTTTAGCTAACGCCAAAGTTCCCCTCCCCGCTTGCGGGGAGGGGTTAGGGGTGGGGTTCTGCGGCGCGTTTTGTTCATCAAACAGACACGATATGACAAAATGACAAATGGCAAATCAGAAGATGTCCGTGTCAATAATGAGCGCTCATTGCAACAACTGAGTTGGGCGATTGAGGCTTCTGTTGGACACTTTAAGCTGATTCTGGCACGGTGCAATTATGCTAGTTCGCGCAAGCGGTTGGTAGAACGGTTACGTGAAATCTCCAAGGTTGAAATTCGCGTCTTGGTTCTTAAAGAATCTGACAGAACTCTCTACACAGCAATTCGTGAGGAATTCGGGGAGAATGTACAAGCCTTAATGGTTTTGGGTTTAGAATCAGTGCGTAATCTCGACCAAATGCTGATTTCTGCAAATCAGGTGCGGGAGGAGTTTCGTAATCATTTTCCTTTCCCTGTAGTGTTGTGGATTAATGATGAAGTCCACAAGCAACTGATGCAGTTTGCTCCTGATTTGGAGAGTTGGGCAACGACTAGGAATTTTACAATTGCTGCTGATGAATTGATTGCGTTTTTGCAAGAAACAGCAGAGCAATTGTTGACTGGTGATGACAGCTTGACTTTAGAAAAATGTTCCGAGATTAAATTAGCTTGGCAAGATTTGCAAAATTCTGGACAAGTTCTAGAGCCAGAAGCAATAGCGAAAATTGAATATTTGTTGGGATTAACAGAATATGTTGATAAGAACTTTGATAATGCTCTGGAATATTATAAACTAAGTTTGGCTTTTTGGCAGCAAGTTTATGATTTAGTACGGCAAAGCAAAGTCCTGAGCGATATCACTTTATGTTATTACGAAAAAGCTAGGCAACATAAAACAAATTCTCCTCAGACTGTAGAACCAAGAGATGCAACGTCTCTACAACATAACAACACGGAGCATCCTGATTGGCAAGAAACGAGAAATTATCTTCAGCAATCTATAAAAGTCTTGGAAGCTGCTCAACGTCCAGATTTAGTTGCTAATTTACTTGACAAATTTGGCGTTATTCTGCGTGATTTACAAGATTGGGTTAAGTTAAAAGCTTTGGCTGAGCAAGCTTTGCCAGTTCATGAATCTGAAGGAAATTTGCTCAAGATATCTCAGGATTATGGCTTTTTAGCTGAAGTTGCTCTGGCAAATGAGAAATGGCAAGATGCCAAAAAATTAGCTGAAAAAGCATTAGAAGTTTTATCTACGGCTAATAAGTCCGCGCAGGGAACCCCCCTGTATCCCCCCTTGCTAAGGGGGGACGAAAGGGGGGTAGCCGCGATTTCTAATCGCCAGGGATTTTTATTAATTCTCGCGCAAGCAGAACAAAAGCTAGGCGACCAACAAGCGGCTATCAGTCATTTAGAAGCAGCCATAAAGATTGGTGTTTCTGATAATGCTCCGCAGCTTTATATCAATATATTAATAAATTTACGAAGCTTATATTTAAAACAAAAGGAATATCTACAAGCTTTTAAAATTAAGCAAGAAAGGCTTTCGATAGAACAACAATTTGGCTTGCGGGCGTTTATCGGCGCGGGTAGGTTACAAGCAACACGACAAGCAAATTTATCCCCAATTGTAGAGACGAGAGGTGGCGCGTCTCTACAGGAAGTCGCCCCAGAAATTAGCGCCTCTGGTCGTTTGCTGGATGTAGAACGTTTGATTGAACGCATCGGTCGCCATGACTATAAATTGATAGTGATTCATGGACAATCAGGAGTTGGCAAAAGTTCGCTCGTGAATGCAGGACTTGTGCCAGCTTTGAAAAACAAAGCGATCGGCATTCAAGATAATTTAGTTATCGTAGTGCGAGTTTACACGAACTGGCTGGATGAGTTGGGATGTCAGATACAAGAAGCGTTGAGAGAAATGGGGAGATCGGTTGATGACACGCAAACTTCAGCTTCAGATACTGAAGTACCAGTCTCAGATACTCAACGGCGAGTATCAAACACTCAAGCGCGAGTATCAAACACTCAAGCGCCAGTCTCAGAAGTTGAAACGCCTCACTCCCGAACTAGCTTGTTAAAACTATTACGACAGTGTGAGACGGATAATCTGCGTCCGGTGATGATTTTTGACCAATTTGAGGAGTTTTTCTTTGTTGATATTGAACCACAGCAAAGGTGGTTATTTTTTCATTTTTTAAGAGATTGCCTTAACATCTTATCGGTGAAGATAGTATTGTCGTTGCGAGAAGATTACTTACATTACTTGCTCAAGTTTAATCGCTTCCGCGACAATTCGATGATTCAGATTGATATTCTGAGTGAGAATGTTCTTTACGAGTTGGGTAACTTCTCGCGTGATGATGCAAGGTCAATTATTCAGCAATTAACAGAGCGTGCTAACTTTCACTTAGAACCTGCTTTAATTAACGAATTGGTGCGAGATTTGTCGCAGGAACTGGGGGAAGTGCGCCCGATTGAGTTGCAGGTGGTGGGGGCGCAACTGCAAACGGAAGACATCACAACTTTGGCAAAATATCGCGAGTGTGGCACAAAGGAAGAACTGGTTAAACGCTACCTAAATGCAGTCGTTGAGGACTGCGGCACAGAAAATCAGCAAACGGCAGAATTTGTGTTGTATTTGCTGACGGATGAAAAGGGGACTCGCCCGTTGAAGACTCGTGCTGAACTAGAACGGGATTTGCAGCAATTTATTTCGGTTAACGATGTTCAACCCGCGCAGATCCCCCCTAGCCCCCCTTACAAAGGGGGGAAGATAGCCCCCCTTCTCAAGGGGGGTTGGGGGGATCTCAGCAAGTTAGATTTGGTTTTAGAGATTTTTGTGGAATCTGGCTTAGTTGTTTTGTTAAAAGAAAATCCGGCAAACCGTTATCAGTTGGTGCATGACTATTTAGCTGAGTTTATCCGCCAGCAACAAGAACCGAAGTTAAGCCAAGTGATGGCGGAGTTGGAAAGGGAAAGAAAGCAAAGAAAGCTGAGTGAACAAAAGTTCAATCGTTTTCTGAGAGTAGCACTTGCAGGTTCAGTTGCAGCAGGATTAGTGTTAGCTGTGCTAGCAGGTACCGCGTGGGATGCAGCACAGCGGGCAGAGGAGCAAAGAAAGCAAGCTGAAATCAACGAAATCAAAGCACTGACGAATTCTTCAGAAGCATTTTCTAACTCTGAGCAAACTTTAGATGCCCTAATAGACGGTATCAAAGCAGGAGGAAAACTGAGAAAGACAGATTGGGCAAAGGCAGATACCCGGATGCGGACTGTAGCAACCTTGCAGCAAGCAGTGTACAAACAGCCAAAAGAAAATAAAGTTATTGAGGTTAACACTTTAGAAGGGCATAGCAGTAATGTCTCGAGCGTTGCCTTCAGTAGCGATCGCAAGACGATTGCTTCTGGCAGTTCGGACAACACCATCAAACTGTGGGATGTGGCAAGCGGCAAACTACTCAATACTCTTAAGGGGCATAGCAGTGAAGTCTTAAGCGTGGCATTCAGTAGCGATGGCAAGACGATTGCTTCTGGCAGTAGGGACAAGACAGTGATTTTATGGAATTTGGATCTCAATCAGTTGGTGAGTGATGGTTGTCACTTGCTCAATCATTACCTGGTTGCCCATCCTGAGACATTGGCAGAACTAGAGGAATGCCAAAAAAATCCATCTATTTTGGTGCAAGCTGCTTCAGTGCTGGTTATGCAAGGTGAGAAGTTGGCGAGAAATGAAAACAATGTTGAGGGTGCGGTTGCTAAGTTCCACAAGGCACAAACGTGGGATTCTCGTTTAAAATTTGACCCACAGGCAAAAGCACAAGAGCTTGCTATCAAAGGACAAGCTGAACGTTTGGTTGCACAAGGAGAGGAACTAGCACAAGCAGGTGATTTTGACGGTGCAGTTGCTAAGTTCCAACAAGCCTTAAAACTAGATCCTAATTTAGGCTTTGATCCAAAGGCAAAAGCTGGGCAACTGGTAGCTAAAGCTTTGGTTGAGAAAGGAAAGAAGTTTGTAGAAGAGGGTAAAGTAAAAGAAGCCATAACAGCTTACACACAAGCCCAACAGCTAGATCCAAAAGTAGAAATTGACGCTGATTCTTGGGCATCACTCTGCTGGTACGGTAGCTTGCATCGTCGTGCTGCTGATGTCATGTTTGCCTGTGAAAAAACCGTACAACTTGCACCTGAGAAGAATAAGGGAGGGTGGCGGGCTAGCCGTGGACTTGCAAGGGCGCTGACAAATAACACTCAAGGCGCAATTGAGGATTTTGAGGCATATATTGCCCAGGCTGATGATAAGGAATGGAAATCAAAAGTGCAACGTTGGGTGAAGGATTTACGGGCTGGCAAGAATCCGTTTACAGATGCAGAATTGAAGAAATTGCTTAACCCTTGAGTTGTAGAGCCAGTAGGATGCGTTAGCCTTGGCGTAACGCATCACTGTATCGTGCTAGTAAGATGGGTGCCTTTGAGTACAGCATCAATCGCAAAGGACAGCATGGGTTACGCTTCGCTAACCCATCCTACATTTATTCAGGTCGAGCTACTTAGTAGCAACCCGTAAAATCAAACAATAATTAAAAATCTACAATCAGTAAACCAAAATTGTATCAGCCATGCAAACACAGACAAAAAAACGCTACTACTCGCCACAAGAGTATTTAGAACTAGAGGAAGCTGCTGAATATAAAAGTGAATATATAGATGGCGAGATAGTACCAATGACCGGAGGTTCAATCAACCACAACCGCATTATTGTTAATTTTGCGGCTTTTTTAAAATTTGCTTTGAGAGGTAAAGGGTATGAGTTATTTACAAGCGATGTCCGTGTGTGGATACCCAGTTATCGAATTTACACTTACCCAGATGTGATGGTGATTTCGGGAGAGCCAGTTCTACACGAAAATCGCACAGACACGATAACCAATCCTTTGATGATTGCTGAGGTACTATCAAAAAGTACTAAAAATTATGACCAAGGGGATAAGTTTGATTATTATCGGTCAATCCCCAACTTTAGAGAATATGTCTTAATTAATCAATACAAATTTCATGTTCAGCATTTTGCTAAAACACCCGATGGAAAATGGCTATTAACTGATTATGAATCAGCCGATTCCGTATTACCACTCTCTGCCTTCGAGTTCCAAATTCAATTGAGTGACATTTACGAAGGTGTCAACTTTGAAATGAACGAGGAATGATGTAACCGTTGACGGCGGGTACAGATGCTAGTATGTTGTAGTTGCTGCTTAATCCTCACTGTCGATGAACAAACCATTGGATGAAGCGCTTTCTGTTGAAGTTGCCCAACGCGTAAAAAGCAAGCCTAAAACCCAGTTTCAGAATGCTTACAGAGCAGCATTGGCGACGCAGGGAGCAGTTTATGTACAGGGCTTTTTAGCGTTTGCTGGCAAGCCATACAAACCCATCGAACACGGTTGGATTGAACTGGAAAATAGCATTGTCGATCCAACACTACCGTACTTGAACAAGAATGCTCAAGAAATCTGGTACTTTCCAGCACAAACTTTAACCGTAAAAGAACTGAAAGCAATCATAGAAGAATCTAAAGAAGATTATCCAGAAGACGACCCACTGCCAATCTATGGTGACCCACCTTACGAGTATTACGGGAACGTCATGTTGGGTGATAAAAGTTACCAGGAAGCTTATCAAGCAGCCGAGGCTAAGTGCAGAGAACTCAATCAAAAAAATGCTGACACAAACTAAAGTAGAACTACTTTAATTCGATTTGCCATCGCTGCCAAAGTACTCCCGATAGCCGCAAATTTTGTTTCCACGTACATCAAACGAAACCGCAACCCGATTTTTGTAAGGTTGTCCAAACAACAGTCCCTCATCGCGGAACTCAAAAACAACTGTTGTCTCATTACTAGTAACGTGATCTAGCGAAGTCAGCTTTAGTCCAGAACTAAAAGCTTCAGAAACATATTGGAAAAATTCTCTCGCTTTCTCTTTTCCCTGATTCAACCCGTGGAATTCTCCCATTGGAAACCAAAAGCTAAAATCTTCTGTGAGCATATCTAAGAACTGGTTCCACTCGCCTGTTGCCAATCCATGCTGGAAGTGTTCAAATGCTTGATGAGCAACTGTTAAAGTATTCTCTGACTCTTGTGCCATCGTCACCCTTTGTAGTGTATAAACTAAGTTTATATAATTTCAGGCATAGGAGATGTCCACAAAAACTTGGCTAAGCTGTTTTGCATTCGGCTTTCGATAGGTTCTTCGACTCATTTGCGATCATCAAGCAGGACATCGAAATGTTTGACTTTTGGTTCGAGTTCCAGCAGATACTCGCGGTCTTTGGGAAGATATCGTGTCTTTTCAATGTCATCGCTTGCAAATTTACGAATGGCGTCCCCTGACTCCCAGTAGGATATAACAGTAAACTCCGTGGTCTTACCGTCGGTACGATCAAGCACTTGCGCTCCCAAGTTGCCCGGAATAGACTCAATTTTCTTGATACCAGTTTCTTTAAGATAAGCATATTACTCGTCTGCTTTAGAAGTTAGGGTTCTGCCGTGCTAAATGCGGGCGACGACTGTCTTGGGTAGAGGGCTAGTCTAATTCGTTTCTCTAGGAACTGTCGCTTTGTCAACCTGTGCAAAGGAAGCGAGGGGTAATGCACAGAATAACACCGCCAATCCAAAAAAAATCCTAAATAATTTGTGCTGTCTCATACTTGTTTCTGTTCAAAAATATACTAAATCGATTGGGTCTTGCTTGCAGCACTTAACGCAACACTGTCGCCAGACCATGCATTAATGTCAAAGCTTGACTCAGTTTTATGCCAAGTTTTTTAAAAGATATCATTTTAATCAGAGTTGGATTGAATACCAGAAAACCTAATCTGTATTTGTTAAGTTTCACCATTGTTCAACCCAACCTACTACGCTTAATTGAATGAAAAATTAAACTCTACTTAAGATTGAATTATGGACAGCCGCCTTACAATGTCCCCACTCACTGGGGAAACTAATTCAATAGAAACTAACCCTACGTATCGTCAAGGCGATCGCCCTATGGGTCGCCCACATATCGAGTTTATCCAGTCAAGCGAGGTAGAATCAGACGTGTGGCAGATATCCGGCATAGCCGCTAAAGCCCAAGCGCGGACGCTAAGCCGAGACCCAGGCAACGGCGCGGCGACTGAGTTGGTAAATTTTCCTGCGGGCTGGTCTGCACCGACTGGATACTTTTCCACTGATATCGAGGTCTTCGTCCTCGACGGACACCTGCAAATAGGCTCGTACCGCCTTAAACAACACTCTTACGCTTACATTCCTGCTGGAGTCTGTAGCGGTCCTTGGGAGGCGCAGAAAGTCACTAACGCCCTCTGGATGCCATCGGCAAGCCCTCAGTTTATCGCTGCTAGCGAACACGCGCCAGGTAACCGCCTTGAGCGCTACATTCCTAGTATCGACTCCTCAGCCCTGCCCTGGGCTGGGACCATTACACCAGGCTTCCCACCTGGTGCGATGCGTAAAACCCTACGCACAGACCCAGATACGGGTGCGAGTACCTGGTTGCTTGGTGTATTGCCCCAGTGGCGCGACTATCGCGCCGAGATCCACCCCGTCATTGAAGAAGCCTACGTCGTGTTGGGAGGATTGACGAGCTTGTGCGGGACGATGACACAAGGTTGCTACTTCTGGCGACCAGCACATATCCCGCATGGACCGTACGCTAGTGCCACTGGTGCGCTAGTCTTCTTCCGCAGCGATGGTTCTCTGCGTACTGACTACATATTACCCGAGTAATTAGTGTCCAAATTCAACGTAGTTGAAGCCGAACACTTATGTCCGGCTCTTAGGGTTTAATTTGGACAATATCTGTCCAATTAAATCCTGGACAAGGTGTTTTCGAGAAAACACGGGTATTTTTAGGTAGTTGCAAATAATCCAGTCTTTTGATGTGTAAGTCCTATCTTTAGGAATGAATTACTTTATCTCAATTAATTACGCCAGTCTTCTTTTAATTTCCTCCGCCAAATCTTCCAGCGCTACCTCCACTTGTTCACGTGTTCTCAAATCTTTGAAAGAAGCCTTTTGCGCTGCTGCTTCCTGAGAACCAATAATCACGCAAAATGGAATTCCTTGTTTTTCAGCCAGTTGAAATTGTTTGCCCACAGCACGTTGGTCAAAATTAGTAATAACATTAATTCCAGCCTTACGCAGCTTTTGCGAGACATTCAAATAAACAGGCATCAAATCATCTTGCATATTCACTACCATCACTTGGGCTGGTGTGGCAGCTAAGGTATTGAGAATACCAGCTTTGATCAACCGACTAATTAAGCGAGTTAAGCCAATAGAAATGCCCACTCCCGGCATTTTTTCATCCAAAAACATCCCGACTAATTCTTCATACCTACCGCCAGAACAAATGCTGCCCAAAGCTTCATGTCCTATAAGGGTTGTTTCGTACACTGTACCCGTATAATAATTAAGACCGCGAGCAATGGATAAGTCAATACAGAAACGATTTTCCGGAACTCCAAGATTGCGAACTCCAGTAATAACTGTTTCTAACTCCGTCACTCCCAGACTAAATTCCTCGGCTTCTGGTGTTGTTTGAGCCAGGTACTTGAGCTTATCTAGTACCTCATCAACTGTGCCATTAATATGAACAAAATCGATAATTTTTTGAGTTTGCTCTGCTAAAATACCTTCTTTTTCTAACTCCTGTTTTACCTTTTTCTCACCGACTTTTTCCAGTGTATCAATAATGCCAATGCAAGATTTAATTTTGGTTTCTTCAATCCCCACTGACTTAAAGAAACCAGTGAGAATTTTACGATTGTTGATGCGAATCAGAAAATTACCGATATTAACTGCATCAAATATCTCGGTGATAATAGCAGGCATCTGAGCGTCGTAGAGCAAGCTGAGTTCGCGACGGGCGACAACATCAATATCGCACTGACGGAACTGGCGGTAACGTCCATCTTTTGCCCTTTCTCCGCGAAACACCACATCCATCTGGTAGCGAGCAAAGGGAAAGGTTAATTCATTGAGGTGACGGGCAATATACGCCGCCAAAGGAACTGTTTGGTCAAATTTTAAAGCTCTTGCTTCTGAACCTGTTTCACCTGCCTTATCCTTTTCTGCTTGGCGATTTGGTGGCAGAATGGGATTAAGACCATAGATAATGTTGTCGCCTTGATTGCCCTTCGCTTGCAAAACTTCCAAGCGTTCTACTGCGGGAGTTTCGATAGGTGTAAATCCATAGCTTTCAAAAACTTTACGGATAGTATCTAATAAATATAATTCCAAGCGCTTTTCGCCAGGAAGAAATTCTGGAAAACCACTCGCTGTAGAAAAATTTATTTTGTCAGCTTTTGCCATGCTTTTTTCTTGCTAATTTTAGATTTTAGATTGGGAATTGTTAGTGGTGAGCCAGCGCTGCGGGAGGGTTTCCCGACAGCAGGCGACTGGGGAACCCGAAGGGTTAGTCGGATTTTCTACTAACGACTAACCACTAACCAGTAACGCATTATATAACTATGGTGCCGTACTCTCGGTGAACGCACCCTGAAGATCCACTTTATAAATCATCTGCGATACGCCTAGCAGCGTCTGCCCTTTGGGCGATCGCTCAACATTTTATCGTAGACGTTCTTCTTGAATTAGCGTGCGCTGGAAGAGTTGATGATTTTTAAACCAGTGCCAAGTACGTGAACGATAGTTATTGCAAGGACTGAGATTAATCATTTCATACAAGTACATACCTGGCATAGTCTTGTAGGAAAACCACAAAATAATTGTTGCATCATCTACTTCCCAGGCTTTTCCTTCAATGCGCTCTGTATCAAACCATATTTTCTTGTCCCGATAGTTTCCCGGAAATTGGTGTTCCTCCTGTTTGCCATCAGACCATTTATAGCGATTAATTTGGTAGTAGGAGTAGGAACCGTCTTCTGGGAACTGGCAAGTTAAGTGAGAGTCATGTTTGTCAAGGATATTTCCTTTTGTATCAACCAGTATATAAGTACCAACCCAATCTCCTTCATGGCGGGTAAGTACAGGCATTTCCTCTCGAATGGCAGACATAGCACAATTCCTTTTCTTGGTAGATAGTAATTAAGATTTTAAGCAACAAAATTTCTGTGGAGATTCCTCTAACATCTTTTTAAATAACGTCCAGTGGGTGAACCTAGAACCTGTCCATTATTGTAGATAAGATTTCCACGTAAAAAGGTACTTTTCACCCGTCCCGTTAACTCTACCCCTTCAAAGGGTGTGTAACCTTGTTGTGACTCGGATTCAGCAGCACGTACCACAAAGGTTTCATTTGGATCTACCAATACTAAATCAGCATCGTAGCCAATCGCAATATCCCCTTTTTGTAACAAACCAAAGCGCCGCGACGGATTCCAAGATAGCAACTTAGCCATGTGGTTGTAGGACATTCCCCGCTTACGACCTTCACTAAATACGCCAGAAAGTAAATATTCTGTACCACCAAAACCAGACTTTGCCAACCAAATATTATTTGGGTCTTTAGCACTTCTTTTTTGTTCGGCAGAACAGCAAGCATGGTCACTCACTATCCAATCTACCTGATGGTTGAGTACTGCTTGCCATAAGTATTCCACATCGGCACGGGGACGAATAGGGGGGTTTACTTTTGCCCAAGTAGCCGCAGGGGTATCAACATCTAATAGCAAATGTCCGACGGTAACTTCTCGCCGAAAGTTGATATGGGGAAAAGCAGTTTGCATAGTCAAAGCTGCTTCCATAGCCTTACGCGAACTCAGATGCAACAAATTGATATTTGCACACTGAGTCTCATGTGCCAAATAGGAAGCAATGCAAATTGCTAATCCTTCAGAATGAGGGGGACGTGCCGCACTGTAGGCGTGCAGTCCGCTAAGACTAGAATCATTTTCAACTATTTTGGTATAGGCGTTGAGAATTTCTGCAACTTCGCAGTGCAAACTTAGGCTGATAGTATCTCGCGCTTCTGGATGTTCTTCCATCAAGCGAGTGAGACGGCGCATAATAAATTCAAAATGAGCGAAGTCGTAGCGTTCCTCTTTATTAATCATCAAAAAGAGATTTTGCTGGTCTGACAAACCATGCAACCCATAGCCGCCATAAAACATGAAGATTTTAAACGAAGATACACCATGTTCTTCAAACAGTAGAGGTATTTCGTCGATATGCTGGCTAGCTATAGGTGCGACGTGATACCCATAATCAACAAAAAAATGACCTGCGGATAACGCTAGTACTTCTGGAAAAAAATCGCGGTAGGAACCGCCTTTGTTGAGATAATACTGCCCTGTACGAATGTAATTGAGACTAGTTGTGACTCCCCCCATTGCGGCTGCTTTGGTTTCAGTCACAGCATCTTTGTCGAGGGGTTGATAGATACCGATGTGCATATGGGCATCCACAACCCCAGGAAAGCCCAGCAGGTTTTTGCCATTCAATACCTCTTTGCCTGTGTCTGGGCTAATATTAGGAGCAATAGTAGCAAATTTTCCATCCTTAATTCCTAAATCAAGTAGTTCGACAGCATCATGATGGGGACGAACTACCCGCACATTTTTGATAATTAAATCTAATACCGGAGCTTGAGACACAGTTGACCTCACATTAAAATGAGTACAGAACCCAAAAGTTTAACAATATCAACACACACGATAAGTAAGCGGACATAATTAAACGTAGGATGTGTTAGGCGTAGCCGCAGGGCATCAATTGCTTGAACAGCATGGGTTACGCGATCGCCCCTTGGGCGGCTCCCTTTGGGAGCATCGCCTATGGCGGACACTCCGTGTCATCGCGCTTCCCATCTTACGATGGTTTATTTTAATTCCACAAAGCTACTTATTATTCCATTCAACCGTTGTATAAGTTCGCAACCAACTCTGGGCATGGTCTTTTAACTAGTCATCGATAAATACTCTAGTTTAGTCAGGAATTCCAATATCGTACCGGGACATAGACCCAATTTCCTCACCATGTAACGTTTTTTATTCAATCATCTTCAGGAGAAAAGATAATGGAAAGTTTTAATGAGTATCATCTAGACCCAAAGGAATTTCCTTTTCTCAAAAGTTTCCAAGATAATTGGCAAGTTATTAGAGATGAGTTTACACACTTTATTAAGCACGCATCTGATGATGATTTAAAATTTACTTATAATGTTTTAGGGCCTAAAAGTAAAACCATTAAAACCAAGGGTAATTCCAAATACACTGCTTTTGGGATTTTGTTTCAAGGTCTTTTTATTGAAGAATATATTCAATTCCATCAAATACAATACCCAGATTATCGACCAAATGATGCATCAGAAAAAGCACTTGCATTAAGAGAGAAATATTTCCCAAATTTGGCTAAGGTGATAGAAAAAGTCAACTTGAACGATGATAATATCATCAGAAATGCGTATTTTGGTACATTCCATCCAGGCTTGGATATCAAGCTACATGTGAACTATAACCCTCATATGAATCGTGGCTATCTAGGATTGATTGTGCCACCAGGGGATATAGCTATGAAAATATGCCATGAGGAGCTTTATTGGCATGAAGGAGAAGTTATGGTTTTAGATCACAGCTATCCGCACTGTCCGCATAATTACACTAATTATGACAGAACTGTCTTGGTTGTAGACTTTTTTAAACCGGATAAGCCTAGAGACGAATTGATACGATTTGAAAAAGAGCAAGTCACAGAACGTATGCAAGATAATCCTTACAGTTTAGGTGTTTTTGGTAAAAGTGATAAAGCGAAAGTTGAAGATTTTATCAAGTATGGTTTAGCTCATCAGTTAGAGTGGGATAAAGCCTTATAAGCTTACAGCGCTTTTCAAGTAAATAAACCACGGGGTAGGGACACGGCTAGCCTCTGCCCCTACAAAAATCTGTGGTTCAATTAGCTGAAAATAGCTGTGCAATATAATCTCCACAATGCCTGGAGAAACTCATTGCATAGAAACTCCCCGGCTTCTCTTAAAATTCTTATGGTTTTGAAATGTCTCTACACTGGCTGGGGAAACGACTTGAATGGCAATCTTAAAAAAGAAATAAGCTAAAGCACATTTAGTTTGCTTGCTTTAAATTATTTCACATTTTTGTGGGGTCGGCATCTTGCCCGCCCAGATAATGCAAATTAAATGTGGAACACCTTAAGATAATAAGACTTATACCGTTTCTTTGTGAAGCTGCGCCAAATTTTCTGTATATCTCCTCTCTTCGTGTTCTAGCCTACGGCACGCCGCTGCGCGTCTACGTGTCCTTTGTGGTTCGTTTTGATTTCTTATGTATTTGATTTCTTATGCATAAGGGCATCTTCATACAGAATTGGTATTACGCACAGTCAGAGATGATTTATAAACTAAACGTTAAATTGTAGGGTGCATTAACGAGAGTACGGCACCACCAAATGCGGTGCGTTACGGCTCTTATCTCACTCTCTCAAACTCTCAAGTCCTTACATAGCCGTAACACACCCTACTTAATATTTACTTTAATCCCTAATCGCTAATCCCTAATCCCTAATCCCCTTTACTATCAAACCACCAAGGATCGGCAATCGGCTTTGTTTTCACCAAAAAAGCTTTTTTTCGCATAAAACGTGTCAGCGCCGCAGGTCCCATGCGCGATCCACCCATACCAGAAAATTTGAAAGCATTTTTTTCTCCCTCGTGCATAAGGGCGGTGAGAGCAGCATCGTTGATACTGATACCACCCGCATCTACGTGGCGTGCCACTTCCAATGCTTCTGCTTCCGAGGAGGCAAAAACCGCTGCACTCAATCCATAAATTGAGTCATTTGCCAAGTTCACCGCTTCTTCAACTGTGGAAAAAGGCATCACTGGCATAATAGGACCAAATGTCTCTTCGCTCATCACCTTCATAGAATGGTTAACAGAAGTGAGAACTGTAGGATTACACCACCAACCTCCTCCATAATTCTCAACTTCACCGCCACAGTGAACAACTGCTCCCTGTTCCACTGCATCTAGCAAATGGTCGCTGATAATTGCTGCTTGTCTCTCTGCAATAATAGGACCAATTTCCCCACTTTCCACCGTAGGGTAGGCTAACTGAAGCCGTTGCGCTTTGGCTACCAGTTTTTCGACAAACTGTTCAAAAATAGATTCAGCAACGTAGATCCGTTCAATGGAGAGGCATGACTGTCCAGTATTGACGACAGAACCCCACAAAATTGCTGATGTTGCTAAGTCCAAATCGGCTGATGGCAGGACAATAGCTGGGTCTTTCCCTCCCAATTCTAAAAAAGCAGGAATGAAGCGTTTAGCTGCGGCTTGTGCAACTTTTCGCCCCGTCGCCACACTCCCAGTAAAGCACACCAAATCTACACATTCGATCAGAGTAGCTCCCGTTTCACCTGCTCCCTCCACAAAAGTTAATACGTCGCGTAATTTTGGGACGGCGTTGAGTGCTGTTAACAGCGGTGCCACAAAGCGAGGAGCAATCTCACTGGGTTTGACGATGACGGCACAACCAGCCAGCAATGCTGGAATTGTATCAATTGTTGAGAGCAACAGGGGAAAATTCCACGGGCTAATTACCCCAACCAGAGGATAAGGAACCGCTGTTTGTTGCAGTTCGATAAAAGAAATTGCCGTGTCTTTTTTAGATTCTTGCAGCAGTTCTCTTGCTAATTTACACCAACGGTCAATGCTGGAGAGGAATGAGTCAATTTCCAATACCGAGATTGATAATCTGCCCGTATCATTTACTAAACCTTCAGTCAGTTTATCGCGCCCGGATAATATAGCTTGCTTCCACTGCTGTAAAGCTTCGATTCTCCCTTCTAAACCAAGCTGCTGCCAGCTTTTTTGCGCTCTCCGTGAGCGGTTGCACTGCTGTGCTATCAACTTTGAGGGTGGAGGTATAATGACATAATCAAATTTTCCAGTCCGGGGGTTGCGGACTTCTATTGGTTTGGACATGGCTCAAATCACCCCTAGTTTAGCTAGGCGCTCTATCGTTTCTTGCTGTTTTTGGATGAAGTGTTTACGGTCTACTTCTTTTTCCAGCATAGTGTTAGCTGGGTAAAAATGCGAGTGACGATAACTTTCTGTGTAGAGTTCAAACCGCTGTCGTGAAAGTAAATTATTTAACCCCGGTCGGCGGCGGTAGCGGCGTAAAGCAGCCAAATCTATCTCAGCAAAAGCTGCCATGCTCTCCCCCTCACCTGTCTCCGCTAAAACCAGTCCTCGATAGTCAATGATTTTAGAGCCACCATCAGCAGAAGCCACAGGAATGGGGATATTAGCGATACCTGCCGTATTGCTTGAGACTACGTATGCAATATTTTCCACAGCGCGGCAGATTTTTGCCGCTTCTTTGGGAGCGCGTTCTTTGCCATATACTTCTGAGGTTGAGTGCAGAAAAATCTCTGCTCCACGTATTGCTAGACACCGTGTCACTTCCGGATACAATATTTCTTCTGATGCGATCGCTGCCAAATTACCAATTGCAGTCTTTGCAACCGGAAACACGCCTTCCAATCCGTAGCAATCAAGATACTTATCCCAAACATCATGCGGTGTCGGAGCAAACATGGAATTTAACCGCCGATACCGCAAGACAACTGACCCAGATGGATCGATAACAAAGCAACTTTGAAAGTACAACCCAGGAAAGTTAGGGTCGAGTTCGTAGGCGTTGCCAGCAAGAAATATACTATGCTTTTGGGCAATTTTACCAAGTTCTTCATATTCAGCACCCGCCATTTCTAGACAAGCTTTTTCCGCCCAGACTGCGAGTGACTCTCCCATTGGAAAGCCCGTAAGGAAGTATTCCGGTAGAACAATTAAACGACAGTCGAAGCCGATGAAAGCAATGCTGGCAGCAATTTGTTGTGCCAAACGGTTGATAGTATTTTGCATCAAAGAACGGGCTTCCTGACGGTCAGTTGCCTGGTTGACGGCGTGACACGTTACCTGGAGTGCTAAGGCTCGGAATGAGTCGATGCTTTCTAGATTGGCTGCCATACCCTGCTTTGTCTAATTTATCATTATGTTACTCTGTAAGCTTACCCCCGGAGTCACGCGCGGGGGCTTTCGCCTTTGTTCCACGTTCAGAGCGAGAATTTTCAGTAGCCCTGAGAAAATAGCGGTTGGATTCCTGTGCAAGTTTCGCAACACTACTCCCCGAACCTCCAGGCTGGCTTACTCAATACCAACTGATTGATATTGCTTCTACAACCGAGACATTTCCCGGACAGCCCCATTGCTACGGTTTACGTGTTCATCTCCAACACTTGCCTACTGCTGAACCTTCGGCGAGTGCCAACCACAGTGCCTTTCGCTATTTCGGCATATCATCATAGTAGCACTTTTATTGCTACATTGTGTGTATGCCAAGAGAAAAAATGTTGAGAGTTCGACTGTCTGAAAAAGAGTTTGAAGTGTTGAAGGAATATGCTGAATCGACCGATAGGCAAATATCGGAGGTTGTTCGAGACTATATTAAGCGTCTGCCTAATAGTAGACTTGACGGTTAATAAATTAACCGTGTCGCGTTTCCTCTCTGGTTTAAAGACACAGAGCTTCCACGCTCCCGGAGTTTTTAGGTGATGCGATCGCCTGTCTAAAGCAGTGGGCTACTTTGGGCGATCGCCACCCCGTGTGATTTCGGTGGTTTTAATTAGGAGTAAAATGGAGTGAAACGTATTATTTAACTCCATATTATGCAGTATCTATCACCGCAACAAGTTTACAAACAATATGGCTTTCACCCTAAAACCCTAGCTGCCCCCAGCAGAGGCTGGAAAAATAGACTATATACGTTCCCCTGGTGGTCACAGACGCTATAGCCAAGCTTCCTTAGAAGGCATTAAAGGCGGAACTGACAACCGAAAAGTAGTTCTATACGCCAGAATTTCAACAAGTGGTCAAAAACCAGAACTTGAGAGCCAAATTACTTATTTAGGTAAAAACTACCCTAACTGTATTTGTATTTCTGAAATTGGGTCAGGGATGAACTTTAAGAGGAAGAAGTTCATAGCTCTATTGGAGGATGTAACCAAAGGGTTGGTTAAAGAAATAGTTGTCGCGCACAAAGATAGATTAGCTAGATTTGGGTTTGATCTCCGCATCGTGGTTCTGTCAGTTACATGATTGCACTATTACTGTTCTCAACAATACTGAACTAAGTCCTCAACAAGAGTTAATGCAAGACTTCATGAGTATCATGCACTGCTTCAGTTCAAGACTGTACTTTTTACGTAAATATGAAAAAAAGATTGAAAAAGAGGTAGTGAATTTGGAGTAAAACGCAGTAAAGTGTAGTTAATGTAGTTGGCGACACCGATGGTACGAAAGAAAGTAGTCCAAACAACTGAATATACAGTTACTAGGATTGCCTACTCTGTTGGTGACATACCAGACGAGTTAAGTAAGGTGGCTCAGGCTTTAGGCGACTTACGTTGTGAGTTATGGAACAAATATGGGTCGCTGCAAGCTTGGGGAATTGATAAAAATACAATTATTAAGAACATCCGGAATACCCCAGAGCTAAAAAAACTATACGGTGCAGAAAGGTTCAATCTTAGCTCTGAGATATGGGAAAGAACTGTACAAGCTGTTATTGATGATATTCATGCAGTTCAAGAAGCAGCTAAAGTGCTTTTTTATTCGGAAAATATACTCTACCTTTAAACCTGAAAAAAAACAGGTGGTTAAAGGGAAGAAAACAATATTAGTAGATAATCTAGAAACGTCATTCAGAGATGAACTTATCAAAAGTCTCAATTCTCAGGAGTGGCAACAATACCCTTTAATTAGTCGTTGGGTTAGACAATATTACAAACGTGGTCATACTTGGGTTGATAACCAAATTGTAATTAACGCTACTGGTAATACCATGAAAGGTAAGGTGTCTCGCAAGGGAAAAGTAACTACTTACCAAATACCTGGTTTTATGGATGGAAAGAAAGTAGCGTGGATATCTATCCCCATCCTTACTGGCAGGGTTACACCCAAGGCAGGACGCCTACGTTTTCTAATCAATAACTCCGGAATTGTAGAACTTCATTACCCTAAAACAACTAAGATTGAAGTCAGCCCTAACAAGGATAGCTTAGGAGTTGATAAGGGGTTTACTGAAGGCTTTTACGGTAGTGATGGCATAGCTTATGCTGAAGGTTTAGGAAGCGTTATTAATGATGCTTCTGACAGAAGGACCAAGAAAAATAAGAAACGTCAAAAGTTATTTGCTATCTCAAGAAAAGTTGACCCTGCACGGAGGCAACGAATCTTAGAAAATAACTTAGGGCGCAAAAAGGCGGGTAAGCTAGATAGTAAAAAACGTTACTACATCACCCAGCTTATTCGCACTGATACTAATAAAATATTTGATTCTTATGGCGAAGTAGTAGCCGAAGACTTAAGTAAATATATAAAAGGTAAAAACAGAGCTAAAGCTGTAAACCGAAGGTTAAATGAATGGAGCAAAGGTGAACTACAAAAAGCATTAGATGAAATATCTCTCCGAAAGGGTGGAGTAGTTAAATTAGTCAATCCTGCATATACCTCACAGGTTGATCATCGCAATGGTACGTTACTAGGAAAACGTCTGGGAGATCAATTCTTGACCTTCGATGGGGTGGTATTGCAGGCTGACCAAAATGCAGCGACAAATATCAAGATTAGAGGGTCTGACCTTCAAATAACTAGGTTTATGAAGAAGGAACAGATTCATAGAATCTTGCTAGAACGTACTGCATTATTCCTTGCAGAGCTAGGTCATAGTTTGGAGTCTGCCGTCTCAATGGGATGGTTAGATGAAAAGCACCATCCGCAAGGTAAACCGCCACGGCGTAGGCGGTAGGGTCTAGAAACGGTGTCCTAAGAGAACTGGTGCTTTGTTGATCATCAGAACCAGTTGCTACTGTCAATCAGACCGCGAAACAGACGAACAATCGTATATTTTGGGGTTTACTCCGATTTACCCTGGAACAGCAAGAAGGCTCACGCCTACCCGTTAGGGAGGCGTCGAGATGAATTGCTTTGTGAGTTGACGACAGTCCTCTGACCAATGCGACAGCGAGGGAAGAGGACATGGAGGAAACGAGCAAATATTGCTATTTCTTAAATTTATACGTTACCATAAATATATAAACACGGTAATAGGTCGATACCCTCCGGGTTCGCCAGTTTGGCGGGACGGAAGCCGACACCGCCAACTGGACTCACCATGTATAGAGCAGTTAAAGTTAGAATTTACCCTACCGATGAGCAAGAATCCTATCTAGCTCAATGTTTCGGCAATACTCGATGGTTGTGGAATTATATGCTTAACGCCACAACTACTGCATATAAAGAAACTGGAAAAGGTCGCATCTTCGGCTGCAATGGACAAGTTGTTGCCTGGGTTGAAGAAAGAATATGAATGGTTAGGACTTGCTTATAGTCAGGTTCTACAACGAGTCACATTTAATCTCTCTAGCGCGTTTGTCAATTTTTTCGAGGGACGCGCTAAATACCCAAACTTCAAGTCTAAGCATGGTAAGCAATCAATTCAATATCCCCAAAACGTCAAATTAATGCCAAAGGATTCTGTAATCAAGTTTCCTGGCAACCTGGGGATGGTAAAAACCGTGTTTCACAGAGATCTACCTGATGCAAATTTTACAACTGTCACAATATCACGAAATACAGATGGTAGATATTATATTTCTATTCTGTTTAATCAAGAAGACAACCCAGTAGTTGCTGTTAATGAAGCTATTGGAATTGATTTAGGTTTGAAGAATTTTGCTGTAACTTCTGATGGGTCAAAGTACGACTTGCCTAAAAAAAGATTAGCAAAATTAGAAAAGAACAAAAAACGTAAACAAAAGAAATTATCCAGAAAAACAGACAAAGCCTCTAATAAACGTCGCAAGGCTAAACGCTTAGCGGCTAGAGTCACGAGCATTATAGCTAGAGTCAGAGAGGATTTTCTGCACAAGCTATCTCGCAGTCCGGGCATACGAAAACCAAGTAATTTGTGTAGAAGACTTGGCAGTTAAGAACATGGTTAAAAATCCTAACTTGGCGAAATCTATCAGTGACCAAGGATGGGGAATGTTTTTAACCATGCTGAAATACAAGGCTGAGGATTTTGGACATACCTATCTTGAAATTGGTCGGTTCTTCCCATCATCTCAACTTTGTAGTCAAACTCTACTACCAATTCCAATGTTGCAAAATGGTTATGATTCATTGGGGATTAGGTTTGTGGACTGTCCGCACTGCCAGAAGCAGCATGATAGAGACATCAACGCTGCCATAAATATTAAAAACGAAGGTTTGCGCTTATGGGCGTTAGGAACTAGCGCTTCTGCCCACCGAGGGGATGTAAGACCAAAGTCTTCTGGACGTAAAAAATCTACGAAGGCGGAGGCAATGCCCAATGAATTGGGAAGCCTACACTGTACCGAAGGGAGCGTGTAGGTAGTTCACTGCGATATGTTGTTACGCCACAGCGCTCGAACCAGTTTGTCGGTCAATTCTGCCCCAAACAACCGCACACCGATTTGATTGTCTGGGTCACGTTCGGCGATCGCACGCAGTACAATTAAATCACGCTCGGACAAGGCAGCACGCTCGAATTCTGCCACCGGTATGAGGGGGTCACCCCTTCTCAAGAGCGGAGACGCTGCGCGAACGCGAGTGCGTGCGCTTTGCGCTTACGGGGAAGTCACGCATTCACGCATTCACGCATTCACGCATTGAAGACCCCACGGATGAATCCAGGGGCTTGAATAAAGTTGCTCCGCATTTTTTCTTCTCCAGAAATAAATTTCGGGGCTTGTATCCGTTCGGCTGATCTCACGGCGAAGCCTTTTCTTTTTCGGTCAAGTTGATACTGCTGTGTAATGCGAGATAGAAATTAACTCAAAGATTCAATCAACTTCACCACTCGTTCGTTTACTTCATCTCGAACGCGGCGGAAGGTTTCTATATCTTGCCCTTCTGGGTCTTCAAGTTGCCAATCTTCAAACACATCTCTTATCACCCATTCTTCGGGTAAATTCACTCCACAACCACAAAGAGAAATCACGGCATTGTAATCTTCCGCCTTGAAATCGCTTAAAGGCTTGGAAGTTTGATTGCTGATATCAATGCCAATTTCTGACATCACTTGGACAGTTGTCGGATCTACATAACTTTCTTCCAAACCGGAACTGGTGACGCCAATTTTACCTTCTCCTAAAGTGCGAGCAAATCCCTCTGCCATTTGAGAACGACGAGAATTTTTCTTGCAAACAAACATGACTTTTTGCATGGATTTGTTGATTGTTAATTTTGGAATAGAAATAGATAAAATAAATGTCGAAAAATTAGCTGACTATACAGCTTTTGGCTCATTTGCCTTGAAAAACCGGTTTCTTAACCAGAAAGCTACATTGACCAAACCGATTAGCACAGGAACTTCCACCAATGGACCAATCACAGCAGCAAAGGCTGCACCTGAGTTAATTCCGAATACAGCTACAGCAACAGCGATCGCTAACTCAAAATTATTGCCAGCAGCCGTAAATGCCACGCTTGCTGCTTTCGCATAGTCAGCTTTGATTTTCCAAGCCATGTAGAAGCTGACAAAAAACATGAGTACGAAGTAAATAAGCAGCGGAGTTGCTATTCGGACAACATCCAATGGAATCTGAACGATGAGATTGCCCTTCAAGCTAAACATGACCAGAATGGTAAACAACAAAGCGATCAGGGTGATTGGGCTAATTTTGGGAACAAATTCATTGTGATACCATCTTTTTCCCTTTGCTCTGACAAGAAGAACGCGAGTTAGGAATCCAGCCAGGAAGGGAATTCCTAGGTAAATGAAGACACTTTGGGCAATTTCTCCAATACTAATGTTGACTGCACTTCCCTTCAAGCCGAATAAAGGTGGCAAAACAGTCATAAAAAACCAAGCGTAAACACTGTAAAACAGAACTTGAAATATACTGTTAAATGCTACAAGTCCCGCTGTGTATTCAGTATCTCCTCTTGCTAAATCACTCCATACAACGACCATTGCAATACAACGGGCTAATCCAATTAGAATTAATCCCGCCATGTATTGAGGGTAATTATGTAAGAAAATAATCGCTAGAGCAAACATCAGAATTGGTCCGATAAGCCAATTTTGAACTAGCGACAGACCGAGAATTTTGCCATTACGAAACACATCGCCCAACTCTTCATACCGCACCTTGGCAAGAGGCGGATACATCATCAAAATTAAGCCAATCGCAATGGGTATATTAGTGGTTCCTACTTGGAATTGGTTAATAAAGGTATCTACTCCAGGAATAAAGTAACCGAACCCAACCCCAATAACCATTGCTAAAAAAATCCAAAGGGTTAGGAAGCGATCAAGAAATGAAAGTTGCTTGAGAAGATTTTTTCTTTTCATCGCTTCTTCTGCATAAATTTTCTTGCATAGCTACAATTCTTAAATCAAAGCCGCAACAACTGCACCAAACACAAATTAGGGTACATAGCAGTCTTATCTGATTTATGCAAATTATTAACCGCCAAACGCGTACCCGAAGGAAGCGCTTTGGGCGATACGCTCTGCGTCAAGCCTCCGGCTTATCGCGTGTTCGCAGGACATAGACGCCTTAGATAGAGGCAAGAGCGGTGAGGCAGCGAGCAGTTGTGTTGGAGGAAAATCCTCCAACACAACTGTGGTGCGAATGACGGCTTTCCCGCAGCAGGCGAGTGCGTGCCTCCGCGCATGAGGATCTGAGTGCAATCATGCACACGCACTCGCATTCGCTAACGTCAAAAGACGTGCCGCAGGCATAGCCGTGCCTCGTTCCGGAGGAACTTACGAATTGCAAGGCAGCATCTGGGCGATTGAGAAGGGCGTGCCTATGGCTAGAACGCCAAGAAAAGAGACAACAGAGAATTTCACAAATCATTTACGATTGCTATATCTCTATTATTTCAAAAAAAATTGATTAGTCAAGCCAAAAAAGAGTGCATTTCATATAAATTAATCAAAAAAATTTTATATATTATGATGGCTCTTTACATAAACGAGCAGGCAAAATTTGGCTCAGGCGGCGGAACTCACAGAGGTACTGCTCTAGGACGGCAAATTGAGGTATGTTGAGGCTATAGTAAATCCAGCGTCCTTGCTGACGAGAGCGAACTAAACCAGCTTCCTTAAGAGTTTTCAGGTGAAAAGACAGTTTTGACTGGCTAACCTCTAAAGCTTCGCACAAGTCACACACACAAAGCTCTTGATTTCGCAGTAGTTCGATAACGCTAATCCTGAGTGGATCGCTAAGAGCGTGAAAACCGGTAAAAATTGGCTCGGGACTGGCTGCGGAAGGAGATTGCATGAATTGTATTTAGGGTAAAGGATTCCATTTCTATTGTGAATTGACATTCCCCACTCTGCCTAACAGTTGTTGCTAGCAGTTGTTAAGGTTGCCTGTGAGACTTCCTACTTCCTCCCCTCTTGACTAGACGAGGAAAACTAGCATTCTCACTTTGTTGCAATACAGTCGGAACTTGATCGTGATGAATAGCTAATACCAATTTGAAAAAAGAATGCAACACATGGACAAGACCCCTCCCCAACCCGGACCAAGGCATCGGGGAGGGTGCCATCAGGCGGGTGGGGTATCTGTGGCAAACATTTTTTGAATCGGTATAACAAGAAAGCTTCCCTCCGGTGCATGTACCGGAGGGCTGCTTAAGGTATTGTTTAAGAAACTGGGTTTTTGAGTGGGTTAACCAACACTTAGATTCACTTTGACAATCATATCGTTGTAATCTTTGTCACCGCCATTTGCTAAATCCTCAAAGCCAAAGGTGTTATTCCCCAACAAACGAATATGGTCAACTTTATCTGAGTTAGCTCCTAAGAAGGAGAAATACACTGCGGGGTCGTTATTTGAATTCCCATCTAAAATTGCCTCCGGTCTGCCATTAGCAATAATGAATGGTGCCAAGACTGAACCGGGGCTAAGATTAGCTGTGAATGTAGCAGTACTTTGATTGTCCACTGTCAAGTCAATTCCTGGAACACGTCGCTGCACAGCAGCTTGAGCATAACCTGCATCACCAGGACGCAAGTCCACCGTCCCGTTGCCATCGATATCAATACCACCATTGGTATCAGCGACTTGATAGAAGCCGACGAAATTGTCATTGGTTGCTTCTCTGTTTAAGACAAACTCTGCTTTGACCTGAGTTGACACATCACGCAAATCAATAAGTTCTCCAAAAGGATTTCCCTGAAGACCAGCACCTAGAGGTAACGGTTGATTTGTTGCCTTAATCTTCACCACCAGATCCTGGAAGTCGGAAGTGTTGTTATTTGATGCATCATTGAAAGACAATGTAAACTCGCCATTACCCAAGTCTGTGACTTTTTGGGTTGAGGGGTTGGAAAAGAGTACGTCTGTCAGAGAAGTTGAACCAGCTTGTACAGCATCGATACTACTGTTGTTGACCAAGAAGAATCGCAGGCGTTCCCCTGAGTTAAATTCAAGTAGACGTGTTAAGTCAGTATTAAACCCATTGGGAGTATCGGCAATCACCGAGAAAATAGCCTTGGTTCTTGAAAGCGCAACTTGGGCATAATTTTCTGCACCAGGAGCAATGCCATTAATTGTTCCTTGGTCATCGTCAACAACAAACACTCCCAGTTCATTCACCTGATTAGAACTGGCTCCGGTGAGAGTGGCTTCAAGTTTTGGTTTGTTGCCTTCTAACTGGAAAATATTGTTAGACAGGAGCTTCAGGATAGGAGCATCGTTGACAGGATTGGTAACGGGATTGGTAACAGGATTGGTAACAGGATTGGTAACAGGATTGGTGACAGGATTGGTGACAGCACCAATGGTAATTGCGGCAGTGTCAGTCGCGCTGCTAAAGGCAGTTGCGCCACCGCTAAGGGTGGTATCCGCAGTGCTGCCGTTGGTACCACTGGTTTGGTCCCATGCACGGAAGGTCAAAGCATTGCTGATGATGCCATTGAAGTTGGCGTTGGGCTGGAAGTAAATGCGGGTGTTGGCATCACCGGCGAGTAAGCGGGCGTTGGTATCGGATACAAATCCTAAAGGTGTCCAGTTAGTGCCATTGTCGGTGCTGTAGAAGAAGCTGCCGTTGGTAGTGTCAGCGTTTGCGATCGCAACACCTGTCAGTGGATTAGTGTCTGGGTCGGTGACGTTACCATTAACACCCAAAGTCACCAACGAGGAAACAAGGGTACCAACTGCCCCTATGGGTGCGCCTGCACCTTTTTCAATAGCATTTAGAGTGACGTTGGTGTCACCGAGGATAGGAGCATCATTGACGGCATCAATGGTTATTGCGACAGTGTCAGTCGCAATGCTAAAAGCAGTTGCGCCAGCGCTAATGGTGGTGTTCGCGGTGCCGCCGTTGGTACCACTGGTTTGGTCCCATGCACGGAAGGTGAGGGCATTGCTGATAGAGCCATTGAAGTTGGCGTTGGGCTGGAAGTAAACGCGGGTGCTTCCATCAGCCGCTAGCACACGGGCGTTAGCATCGGATACAGACCCCAAAGCTGCCCAGCTACTGCCATCATCGGTACTGTAGAACCAACTGCCGTTGGTAGTGTCAGTATTTGTAATGGCAATACCTGTAAGTGCATTATCTGTAGCTCCATTACCTGTAACTCCATTGTTATCTGGGTCGGTAACGTTAACACCAAGACTGACTAACGAGGAAACAAGGGTACCAACTGGTCCAGTTGGTACCCCTGGATCTTCAACTGTGTTTACCAAGAGGTTGGTGTCAAGCAGGATAGGAGCATTATTGACGGCGTTGATGGTAAGTGCGGCAGTGTTAGTCCGAATACTAAACGCAGTAGCGTCACCAGTGAGGGTGGTATCGGCAGTGCTGCCGTTGGTACCAGTAGTTTGATCCCACGCACGGAAGGTCAGAGCATTGTCAATGGTGCCATTGAAGGTGGCGTTGGGCTGGAAGTAAATGCGGGTGTTGGGATTAGCCCCCAATAGGCGAGCGTTGGTGTCGGATAGAATTCCTATGGGTATCCAGCTGCTGCCATTGTTGGTGCTGTAGAACCAAGTGCCGTTGGTAGCGTCAGCATTTGTGATGGCAATACCTGTGAGTGCATTACTATCGGGGTCGATGACGTTATCATTCAGGCGAGCTAAGGAGGAAACGAGGGTACCAACTGCTCCTATCGGTGCGCCTACATTTTGGTTAATGGCAGTTAGGGTGATATTAGCTTCACTGAGGGTAGGAGCATCATTGACGGAGTTGATGGTAATTGCGGCAGTGTCAGTCGTAGTGCTAAAGGCAGTAGTGCCACCACTAATAGTGGTGTTCGCAATGCCGCCGTTGGTACCAGTAGTTTGATCCCACGCACGGAACGTCAGAGCATTGTTGATGGAGCCATTGAAGTTGGCTTTGGGCTGGAAGTAAATGCGGGTGGTTCCATCAGCTGCCAATAGGCGAGCGTTGGTATTGGATACCAAGTCTAAACGTGCCAAACTGCCGCCATCGTCAAGGCTGTAGAACCAATTGCCGTTGGTAGTGTCAGCATTTGTGATGGCAATACCTGTAAGTGGTGGATTACCTGTAAGTGGATCGTTATCTGGATCGGTGACATTACTACCAAGGCTAACTAAGGAGGAAACGAGGGTACCAACTGGCTCTATGAGTTCACCTGCATCTTCGTCAATGGCAGTTAGGATAAGGTTCGTGTCAGTGAGGATAGGAGCATCGTTAACAGGGTTGATTGTCAGTGTGGCACTGTTAATCCCAGTGCTAAAGGCACTAATGCCACCGTTGGCGCTGGTGTCCGCAGTGCCGCCGTTGATACCACTGGTTTGATCCCACGCACGGAACGTCAGAGCATTGCTGATAGTGCCGTTAAAGTTGGCGTTGGGCTGGTAGTAAAGGCGGGTGATTGCATCAGCCGCCAATAGACGAGCGTTGTTGTCGGATGTAGACCCCAAGGCTGCCCAGTTGCTGCCGTTGTTGGTGGTGTACAACCAATTACCGTTGGTAGTGTCAGCATTTGTAATGGCAATACCTGTGACTGCGTCGGGGTCCTGGTCAATGACCTGATCACCAAGGGTCACTAAGGAGAAAATTGGCGTACCAACTGCCCCTATGGGTGCGACTGCATCTTCGTTAATGGCATCCAGGATCGGATTAGCGTCATTGAGGATAGGAGCATTGAGTACAGATGGATACGCTGTGAGAACTTCGGCGCTGAATGCCAGTGGTTGATTTGAAATGCTGCCAATGTTGACTTCCAGGTTCCAATCACCCCCCAGAAAAGCGTTGCCAGTGAGGTTGGCGGAGGCGGCAACATTTGCTTGCGTTAGTTGGTGTAGCTTGGTGATGAATTCTACCCCAGCATCACCTGCAGCCACATGGCAACCGTAGAGGAGAAGGGAGGGAACTGGAGAGACCGGAAGGTGGGAATATGCGGAGAACCAATTCTTTAATTGGTCGGCGTAAAGTTCTAGGGTGCTCAGGCTGAGTTCGCTATTGCCAAGGGTTAGGGTTCCCGAAGAGCCGTGAGAGACAATGTGGACATTTTCCACTTCACGGTACAGGGACAGTACCTCGGTAATTTGTGCTACCCCATCTCGCTGAGAGTCAAGAACAATAGCCTTGATGCCTGCTACAACATTTTTCAGTAAAAATTCGTAGTGGCTTACAGATGGATCAACGAAAAGAATGCCTGTAATCATCATCTGGTACTCTACAAAACAATATTACGTTTTACATCTGATTACTCACCGTTCGTTTATAGGGAACCAAAGGATGCGGAGAGTTTTAGGTATTTGTTAATTTCTCTACAGTACCCACTAGCCATCAGAGTTTTGGTTGACAACACAAAGTTAATACTTTAAATATAAGTATTTTCACTGTTTGTCTTGTTTGAAAAAGCTGGTATAAGCGCTTAAACCAAAATTTGTTAATACCTGTTCAACTTTTCGTCGTGAGTTTGTGTATTTCCGTAGAAAAGGTCAGTATTTCAAATAAAATTTATACTTATATTTATTTCTAATGAAGCTGTAAAAAATTTGATGGGAGTATTTTTCTTTTACAGTATATTAGGTGTTTTTTACATTTTTTTTGTAGGATGTAGAGTGCGGCCGTCCGGTGTCATCCTCTACATCCCACAATAGGTTTATGACACAAGCACCAAACCAATAAGCTGGAAACAAATGGTCTTGGGGGCAAGAAAAAAATGGGTGCTGGCTTCTTTGTGCCAACTACCCCTATTACGCCGTAAAATTACCTATTAATAGACAAGATTGTATCTCTTTGATTCCATCTGTGTCTCATGATTGTCCATCTGTGGTTAATTATTCTTTTTTTCGACTTTTGTAAGAAGTCTAACGTAGACGCATCTTGGCGTGCCGCAGGCTACCGCTAAGACGGTTTAAACGCACATGAAGTGCCACAAAATTTGAAAAATTTGTTACCACCAAGACAAAGTGGCGTTGCTGAATCAGGGTATGAATTGTCATTCTGTTAGCGTAGCTCCTCACGAAGTGAGGCACGCAACGCACTGGAGTGTTCGCGTAGCGTGCGCCCTTGGCGCTCAGAATCTCGATAGATGCTGAGTCCCAAAGGGACACGCTGCGCGTATGCCTAGCGGCACGCTTTGCGCTTACGTTTCGCGTTGCTACACTCAGCATGACAAAATCAAATTCATACTTCAAATCAGCAACGCCGACAAAGTTTAGTTGATAACCCCTTCCAAAACACCAACTTGACGCATGAATGACTGGCTTTCCTGGTTTAATCCAACCATAACCACATACTTATCCAATTTCCGATACCGCTCAACCACTTTAGAAATTGCAGTGACAGCAGCGTGATCCCACACATGAGCATGATGGAAGTCAATCACAACTTTTTCTGGATCGTCAACATAGTTAAATAACTCCAGAAAGTTGGAGATTGAACCAAAGAAAAGTTGTCCCGATATTGTATAGTGTTTCGCTCCGCTAGCATCAATGGATTTTACTGCTGTGATTTGGGTTGCTTTCCAAGCGAAAATTAAAGTACTCATGATCACGCCAACCAAAACCCCTTGAGCAAGATCATGAGTCCAAAGGGCGATCGCCGCCGTCACAGGCATGGCAATTGCCTCAGTCAACGGCATTTTGCGTAAATCTTTTAATGAGTTCCAATTAAAGGTTTCAAAAGCCACCATAATCATCACGCCGTTGAGGGCAGCCATAGGAATTTGCTTAACAATATCTTTCAAAACGAAAATCAGAATTAACAAGAAAGCACCCGAAACAAAGGTGGACAAACGCCCTTTTCCACCGGATCTAATGTTAATAATCGACTGTCCAACCATGCCACAGCCAGCCATGCCACCAAAAAAGCCTGCGACAATGTTTGCAATACCTTGACCTTTCACTTCCTGGTTTTTAGGGCTCTTGGTATCTGTTAGCTCATCAAGCAGTTGTGCTGTTAATAGAGATTCTAAAAGACCGACAATCGAGAGCGTTAATGAGTAAGGAAGAATAATGAAAAAGCTTTTTAGGGAAAGGTCAATATGCGGCAGATGCAAGGATGGAAGTGTATCGGTTATATTTCCAATATCTCCTACTCTGGTGATATTAACGCCAGTAGACATTGCCACAATCGTCATCAAAATAATGGCAACGAGGGGTGATGGTACACTCTTGGTAAAACGGGGCAGGAGATAAACAATTGCCAATGTAGCGGCTACCATAACGTATGCTTGCCAGGCTTGTCCAGCAACTTGCCTGATTTGAGCCATAAAAATTAAGATACCCAAGGCGTTAACAAAACCCGCGACTACAGATTGTGGAATGAAGGTAAAAAATCTTCCTAATTTCAAAACTCCCATCAGGAATTGAATGATTCCAGTCAGGATTGTGGCTGCAAATAAATACTCAACTCCATGTTTTTCTACTAATGATGTCATCAGTAACGACATCGAACCAGTAGCTGCAGAAATCATTGCCGGTCGTCCACCAAACAGGGAAATCACGACGGCTATACAAAATGAAGTATACAAAGCTACCATTGGCTCAACTTTGGCGATCGCAGCAAAAGCCAGGGATTCTGGAATCAACGCTAATGCCACAGTTATCCCTGCTAAAACATCGCCTCTGATATTGGAAAAATATAAGCTTTTAAACTTTTCTAAGTTTAGTTTCTGCCCGAGTTTGATATTTACTTTTTTAGTTTTTTTTTTAAAAAAAACACTGCTACCCCCAGAGCTAATGAAACGACTTCTCTCAATCAAGCAGTAACTAATATTGCGTCAAGTCATGTTAACATCACGGAAATGACATTTTTCAACAATACCTAGACGAAATCCAAAGTTTTTACAATTTCTTCATATTTTTGCGCGGAAATATGAAATTTTTAACTGAATTCCGCGAAATTCCCCATCCTTCTATAGGAATCCTATTTCATTTGTGTGAAAGTGCCTGCGCGTAAGCGCATAAATTGACCTTATTCAGAACCCCGACTTCTTTAAGAAGTCGGGGTTCTTGTTTTTTCACAAATCCTCATCGGGGGACTGCGCTCAACTTTTTGGTTCAAATAGTTGTTAATGAATTGCTGGGTTTCTCGATTTCTGGTAAAGAATGCTGTGTAAAGCTTGCAATAATTCCTTTGTCATGTAGGGCTTAGAAAGAAATGCTTTGACTCCCCTAGTCCCCGCCAGTTTATCCCTGGCTACCAAACCGCTGACAGCAATAATCAACACACGCGAATTCATTTTTTGCAATGCGCTAATGGTGGCTGCTCCATCCAACGATGGCATCATCATATCCACCAACACCACGCTAATTTCATCTTTGTGTTGGGCATACTGTGCGAGCGCCTCAATACCATCGCTGGCTGTCAACACTTTGTAATTGTAAGTTTCTAACGAGATTTTGGTCGTCTCTAAAATTGGGGCTTCATCATCCACAACCAGAATCAATTCTCCATTTCCTGTTGGTAGTTCGAGGTTTTCTGCAAGCGGCGTTGCTGTTGCCTCCACTGCTGGCAAGAATACTTTAAATTCAGTTCCTCTTCCGAACTTGCTGTACACGTTTACAAAACCACCGTGGCTTTTGATGATGCCCCTCACGGTAGAAAGACCAAGCCCTGTACCTTTGCCAAAATCTTTAGTGGTGAAAAACGGCTCGAATATTCTATCCACTATTTCTGGCGACATACCAACTCCTGTATCTGCAACAGTTATCACGATATGAGGACCGACGCTTGCCTCAAGATTCATCCGGGCATAGTGTTCATCAATGAATACGTTTTCGGCACAGATACTTAGAGTCCCGCCGCTTGTCATGGCATCGCGAGCGTTGACGACTAGATTCATCAGCACCTGATGTAAGTGTGTGGCATCTCCAACAACAGCCCAAAGGTCTGACTTTATATTCGTGGAAAATTCGATGGATTTGGGAAATGTTTCTTGGACAATCTGCTGAATTTCCGAGAACAAGTGACTGACTTGCACAATCGTGCGCTTACCTTCGACTCCGCGTGCAAACTGTAGCACTTGCTTGACCAAACCCGCCCCACGTTTAGCGTTAGTTTCTATTGTCTGAAACATGTGCTGACTCCGCTCATCAGTATTGGGGAGTTTTAGCTGCAGCAGTTGCGCTGCCGTCAGAATTGGAGTCAGTATATTGTTCAGGTCATGTGCAATACCGCCAGCAAGTGTGCCAATGCTCTCCAGTCGCTGCGCCCGGAGAAACTGTGCTTCAAGTTGTTTTTTCTCTGTAATGTCAGTGTTGACCGTAAGAATTGATTGAGGTTGCCCATCAGTATCGCGCATCAAAGTCCACCGGCTGGCAACAATAATCTCTTTACCTTCCTTGTGTATCTGAGTCAACTCACCTTGCCACGATTCACACTCAGCTAAACTTTCCTGGATATTTTGCAGTTGAGATATTTGGTTGGGATACAGAAGCTGATTAATATTTTTGCCGATCGCCTCTATTGCCTTCCATCCGTATAAATTTTCAGCCCCTTTGTTCCAAAAACGGATTCGGTTGTCCAAGTCTTTAACAATAATTGCATCTGTCGTGATATCGAGTAGCGCAGCTTGTTCGCGCAGTTTCTCCTCTACCCGTGTGCGTTCCGAAATTTCCACCTCCAAACGCAGATTTTGCTGTTGAAGTGTCTTAGTTAGGTTTGCAATCCTCAGATGGAGTTCAATACGGGCTAAAACCTCTTCGTGCTGAAGCGGTTTGGTGATGTAATCGACTGCACCAAGACTCAAGCCTTTGACCTTATCCACTGTTTCCGAAAGTGCGGTCATGAAAATGATCGGAATATCTTTTGTTGAGTCATTAGCTTGCAGACGCCGGCAAGTTTCAAAACCGTCTATCCCCGGCATGAGTACATCCAACAGAATCAGGTCGGGTGGCGCATATTCTGCTCGTGCGATCGCACTTTCGCCATCTTCTGCAACTAAAACTGTAAACCCAGAGTCAGCTAAAAAATCGAACAGTATTTCTAAATTGGTGGGAGTGTCATCAACGATTAAAATGGCACTTTTTTCAGTCAAATCACTCATACAAATTTTCTTATTCAATGTAGCATCTGTTGGCAAGGTCGTGCAAGATGTGAATTGATATCCAGCTTTTGTTTTCCTCTCCCAGTTTGTTTTACTGGCATATAAGCGAGGGTCCCTTCAAGCAAATTCCGATGACTAATGCTCTAATTTTCAAGGTAGGTTTCATGAAATGGTGGATGAATGCATCGATCCTAAATTTTGCTCTCGTTTGACTTCTGTAATCTCATCATTTTTTTACATATATCTTTGCCATATACTCGTTTTTGTAACTGAAAGTAAAATTATGTTACTAAAATTTAACTACTTAGAAGTAACTGCTCACACTTAATATCAAATTCTCTTAATAATTCTGATTCGGGAGCGTTGCGTGCCTCCTGCACAAGAGTAAAGCTGAAGTGTAGCGTAAGCACAACTCGCTTAGGACTCGCTTGATGCCTATCGTTCAAGTTCCTTCTCGTACGCAGAAGCTACGTGTATGCCTGCGGCACGCTTTGCGCTTAGGCTTAATTCAAAATTAAAAATGAATAACTAAAAACTATTTTCCCTACAGATAGAACTTGGTTGCTTGAATAATGTTGTATTTCTTTTCCTTTTCTCCATAAAAAAATACACTTCATAAACAAATAAATACATTCGCTTGTACCAGCTTTTATGAAAAATAAATATAAAAAATATAATATTATTATCATAATATCATAAATGATTTTTAAGACTTTTCAAGTTTCACTTTTGAGTTTGAGCAGGATTCTTCTAGGCAAAACTTCAGCGGAACGTGGATTAGTTTCCAATGTAAAGATATAGCCTTACCTTTTTCAGGTTATAAACAAAATATTCAGCAAACAAGACTTGCTCAAAGTGGAATTTGCATTTTTTTGTATAGCTCTTGTAAGTGAGTATAGCAATCCTATTTGATTTGTGTTGGCATAGCCTGGTTTGTAAGTCCGTACCTCTTCCGGAGGAACTTACGCCCTTCGGCGTACCCGAAGGGAGCGTGCGGTAAAATTTGAGAGTAGAGCCAAAAAGTTGCCCAAAGATAAGCTGACGGTGTAGGAGCTTGAAAGCTTATGCTTGGTCAAGGGATTGGCGAATAGGAAGTTCTTTGGGACGTGGGTGTGAGGAACTTTTGGGTATAACAATCTCAATGGTAAACCCCATGAAACGTCCTGAATGATAGACAAAGTCTAGTTAGAATAAGATCTACCTTTTGGATGCCCATGACTGAACAACGTGATGTTGACTCATCGTCGGCTGATTCTCAAGAGTTTAGTGAACCGACGGATGATGTGACGCTCAAGTCGGTCGATGATTCCTGGACAAGCCGCATTGGTGGTGTTTGGAATAACGCAACAGCACGCTTGACGCAACTTCTACCAACAGAGCAAGTGGCACAGACGGTTGTGAAATGGTTTAGCGTCAGCGAAGATCAGGTTGCAGAGATTTTGGAGAGAGTTCGAGCAGAACTGCCAACCACAGAAGCTTTGTTGATTGGTAAGCCCCAAGCCGGAAAAAGTTCAATTGTGCGGGGACTGACAGGAGTTTCTGCGGAGATTGTGGGGCAGGGATTTCGTCCCCACACACAACACACCCAGCGCTACGCCTACCCTTCGGGCGACCTACCGTTACTCATTTTTACAGATACGGTTGGATTGGGAGATGTGAACCAGGACACTCAGGTGATCACTCAGGAACTCGTTGGCGATTTGCAACAAAAGAACCGTCACGCCAAAATCTTGATTCTGACGGTCAAAATTAATGATTTTGCGACTGACACACTGCGACAAATTGCGGCTGGGCTGCGTGAGAAATATCCAGATATTCCCTGTCTGCTAGCAGTGACTTGCTTGCATGAGGTGTATCCTCCCGGTACAGCCGATCATCCGGCATATCCACCAGATTATGAAGAAGTCAACCGAGCATTCGCTGCAATGCAGCAAGCTTTTGCAGGACTGTGCGATCGCTCTGTCCTGATTGACTTTACCCTGGAAGAGGATGGCTACAATCCTGTGTTTTATGGCTTAGAGGCGCTGAGGGATATCTTGGCAGATCTACTCCCCGAAGCCGAAGCGCGGGCGATTTATCAGTTATTAGATGAGGACACTGGCAGACAAATCGGTGATCTTTACCGGGATGTTGGACGCCGTTACATTTTGGTATTTGCCATCATATCAGCGACGCTCGCAGCTGTGCCCTTGCCCTTTGCAACGATGCCAGCACTCACAGCATTGCAAGTCTCGATGGTAGGGGTGCTGGGAAAATTGTATGGACAGACGCTGACTCCATCGCAGGCGGGGGGTGTTGTCAGTGCGATCGCCAGTGGCTTCTTAGCACGGGCAGTCGGACGTGAATTACTCAAATTCGTGCCAGGTTTCGGCAGTGTGATAGCTGCTTCCTGGGCAGCCGCCTACACCTGGGCACTGGGCGAGGGGTCCTGTGTTTACTTTGGTGACTTAATGGGGGGCAAGAAACCTGATCCCCAAAAAATTCAGTCTGTGATGCAAGAAGCCTTTGAGTCAGCAAAAGAACGGTTTAAGGGAATTAAGCGTTGAGAACATCTGTGCTGTGTTATTTGAGTAACAGCACAGATGTGTTATCCACTGGCTGCAAACTCTGTATACTGACGCATATTAGGCTCGTGAAATGCCAGCACGATCACAGAAACCAGAATTTGCAATTTTCGCAGATGCCTAATAGGAGTAAGCTAATGTGCATTTAATTTGCACTAACTGGACGGGCTGTGCGGCCCATTCCACAAGGGGTTTCTCAAATTTTATGCAAGTTAAAGGGCGACGCCGCTTATGAATACGCGAACTGGCAGTAAAACCAAAACCACCACCTGGGTGGTGGAAAATGGCAAGATCCGTTCTCGACAAGACCAACTGACTACCGAGGAACCCTTGGAAATTCGCCTTGTCTCTTCCCAAAAGACAATAGCCGTTACCATGCGCACACCAGGGGCAGATTTTGAACTGGCTGCTGGTTTTCTCTACAGTGAGGGAGTTATTAGCTGCCGGGAAGATATCCAACGTATGAGTTACTGCGTGGATAAGTCGGTAGAAGGTGAGCAACGCTACAACATTGTAAATGTTAGCCTTCGGGAGGGATTGAATCCAGATTTACAGCCATTGGAAAGACACTTTTATACCAGTAGTGCCTGTGGAGTTTGTGGTAAGGCGAGTCTTGAAGCTTTGCGTTTGGGGGGTTGTGCGGCTATTGTTTCAGAACTTATCGTGACTGCTGAGATGATTTACACCTTACCAGATAAGCTTCGGGCGAATCAAGGTGTGTTCCATGCTACAGGGGGTTTGCATGCAGCGGCTTTGTTTGACAGCCAAGGACACCTACTGAACTTACACGAGGATGTAGGGCGTCACAATGCTTTAGATAAATTGATAGGTTCCGCTTTGCTGAGTGAGCAGTTACCATTAAGTAATTATATAGTGATGGTCAGCGGGCGCTCAAGCTTTGAAATTTTGCAAAAGTGTACAACGGCGGGTGTTCCGATTGTCTGTTCTGTTTCTGCGCCTAGCAGTTTGGCAGTGTCTGTAGCAAAGGAATTTGGGATTACCTTAATTGGATTTTTGCGAGGGGAACGGTTCAATGTCTACACTGGTTTAGAAAGAATAAGCTTTTTTGAAAACAGGTGATAGCAATGAATGAGTTTCAACTGCAAGGAATAAATCATATTGCCTTGGTGTGTAAGGACATGGCACGCACTGTGGACTTTTACACCAATACGCTAGGTCTAAAGTTAATCAAAACGATCGCCCTACCGGATGGTGGACAGCACTTTTTCTTTGATATTGGCAATGGAGAGGCGATCGCTTTTTTCTGGTTCCCACAAGCACCACAAGCGGCTCCTGGTATAGCGTCCGTTAGCCCAGATGCTTGGCGAACTGGTAATATAACTACAGCACACGGCTCATTAAACCATTTGGCATTTAAAGTTTCATTTGAAAAACTTCAGGAGTACCGAGAAAAACTCGTTGCCAAAGGTGTCGAAGTGACACCTATTTTACACCACGCAGATGTGAAGAGTGGTTATGTTCCAGAAGTTGACGAAACTACATTTATTTCCTCTGTTTATTTCTTCGACCCTGATGGCATTCTGCTAGAGTTTGCAAGCACTTTGCGCGAGTTGGGTGATCCAGACAGAGATATTCAACATCAACCGGCAACAGCAGTTAGCACAACAAACTAGTACCGTGCCACTATGGCACTGCGTCCGCATCCCCCCTTTGTACCCGCCACCTGCTGGTGGGTACAATGACACTGCTATCAACATGATGTATGCTCCAGTCCGATTGGAATGCAGATTTAGTGGACGTTTCTAACAAAATGCTACGCTAATACCCGTACCTTGGCTCAACCAGTTATCAGTTATCAGTGATAACTGTTCACTGTTTTGAGTCTGCCGCTGAACACACCCTAGTCACTCATGCCTCAACCAAAGTTAATTGATATTCCTAAACCGACGCGCTACCAAAATGCTGCGCTCAATTATTATCTGGAACTTTCAGGTTCACCCTATCTGCATTATGGCTATTGGGAGCCAGTACCTGCTTCTGGCGAGGAGCTGACTATTGCGCAGCTACGCACCGCTCAGGAAGCTTATGCAGCCAAACTTGTAAGTTTCATCCCAGAGGGAATAAAAACCGTGCTTGATGTCGGCTCTGGCATTGGTGGCAATGCTGCCTACCTCCAAGAGCGTGGCTTCACTGTTGAGGGATTGGCACCCGATCCGTTTCAGCAAGAGATGTTTGTGAAGCGGACCAACGGTCAAGCACCGTTCCACTTAACGAGATTTGAAGATTTCCAGGGAACCCACTGTTACGACCTCATCCTCTTCAGCGAAAGTAGCCAGTATATGGCTGCTGATGACATTGCTCAAGGTGCCGCTCGTCTGCTTAACCGTGGTGGCTACCTGCTGCTTGCCGATATGCTCCGCGTTGATGCCAAATACCATGAGGGCATCTTTTCCAATTGTCATGTCGGCAGTGTTCTTCATGATGCATTGGTGCAAGCTGGGTTCAATTTAGTTAAAGCTGAGGATATTTCAGCGCAGATTGCGCCAACGATTGACTTGGGTATAGGAACCTTCCGCACTTTTGGGCTGAGTACTATCAAGTATATTGCCGATTTGGTGGCGATCGCTGTCCCACCGTTGCATGCAATCGGGCGCTGGATGTTTAACCGCTGGCTTAAAAAGCTGATTGTTGAGGGGTTAGAAGCACGCACAATTTTTGACCAGCATCTGTGTTACGAAATCCAACTCTGGCAGCTGTCAGAAAAAGATAAATAACTTGATTTTGATGGTTATGATTTGAGAGCGTTAATTCATAGTTCATCGTTCAGATGACTTTTCAATTTACTGAAGCTATCGTTACCCTGGCAACTTTTCATCTTGAAACCTTAGTTGGTTTCTATACTCATTTCCTAAGTATAGAGCCAACTACTTACATCCCAAATGTTTATGCTGAGTTTCAATTTGCTAGTTTGAAATTAGGTATTTTTAAACCAAAACAGACAGACTTTTCGGAATTTGAAAACTCGGCTAAAAGTAAGATGAGTTTGTGTTTAGAGGTCAGTAACTTAGAAAGTGCGATCGCTCAGCTTACCGCATTGGGCTATCCGCCACCAGGAGCAATTATCACTGCTTCCCACGGTAGGGAAATATACGCTTATGACCCAGATGGTAATCGGATAATTCTACATCAATCAAAGTAGGGTGTGTGTTTGCGCTACTATATGGCTAAAGTTCTACAATAAGCCTCTTACCAAAGTTACAGCTATTTTCGGGTAAGTAAGTCGGCAAGAAAAAACCAAACTATGTAAAGAAAAGTAAAATTTCTGTATTTGGCTCGTAGTAGCGCTATGGCTGACGCCACGCTGCGCGAACAGCGCTAAAGCGCTACTACAAACCAGTGATGATTATTTGCGCCGACTTACTTAAATAGACCACATTTGCCGTAGGGGCACAGCATTGCTGTGCCCTTACAGTGTGGTTCAAATACGTGAAAACTGCTGTAAGAAGAATGAAAATGAAACCACAGATGGACACAGATGCACACAGATGATTTATCTGTGTTAATCTGTGTGCATCTGTGGTTTTAAATATTTCTATATGACTTTTGCAAGAAATGGAATGACAAAAGGGGCACTGTAACCTACTCATTACCAATGCTGGGTTACAATTTGCAAGCACAGCCCACAGATATTATTTTATCAGTTCGCTACACAATATCAATAGTCCTGAGTCATTTGACAAAGGACAAACGACAAAGGACAAAGAACAAATGTCAATAACTCAAAACTATAAACTAAACATCATTCAATGGTATCCAGGACACATTGCTAAAGCTGAAAAAAACCTAAAAGAACATCTCAAAGTTGTCGATGTCGTATTGGAAGTACGCGACGCCCGCATTCCCTTGGCAACACATCACCCCAAAATGAGCGAGTGGGTGGGAAGCAAAACACGGGTGTTGGTGGTAAATCGATTAGATATAATTTTGCCGCAAGTACGACAAGTGTGGACACAGTGGTTCAAGAGTCAGGGTGAAGTGCCTTATTTTACCAATGCTCAACAAGGTCAAGGTGTGGCTGCGGTGTCAAAAGCGGCACAAGCTGCTGGGGTGGCAATTAATGAACGTCGGAAAAGTCGCGGGATGTTACCCCGTGCAGTCCGTGCTGTGGTGATTGGCTTTCCGAATGTTGGCAAATCAGCTTTAATCAACCGTTTGCTGGGACGGCGAGTAGTGGAAAGTGCAGCGCGTCCTGGGGTAACTCGCCAATTGCGTTGGGTGCGAATTTCCGAGGAACTGGAATTGCTGGATGCTCCAGGTGTCATCCCTGCTAAGTTGGAAAATCAAGAAGCAGCATTGAAGTTAGCCATTTGTGACGATATTGGTGAAGCATCTTACGACAATCAAAAGGTAGCAGCGGCATTAGTAGATATAATCAAAGATGGTCAGACCAATGATCCTGATTTTTTACCAGAACATCCTTTGCGATCGCGTTACACACTCGACCCCACACCTCTGACAGGAGAAGCATACTTGCACGCTTTGGCAGAGTATCGTTACAAAGGCGATGTAGAAAAAACTGCACGTACACTACTCACAGATTTTCGTAAAGGTTCACTCGGTCCAATTCCTTTAGAATTACCACCAGAATAAACCCAGATGAGGGAGATGAGGGAGATGAGGGAGATGGGGGAGATCAGGGGGATGAGGGAGAATAATTTTTGACTTTTGACTTTTGAATTGCTCATTTTGCTTTGCAAGTATTTTTTGTCCGACTCCCCCAAATCCAACCCTCTTCGGGAGCAGTAATTTCAATCCAGCCACCATCGCGTTTTCCAGTAACTGTCACCTGAGTACCAGCTTTTATAACTTTTCCAGTTCTCCTACGCCCAGAAACAGCGCGTAGATTTGCAGGTTGCGTCACAACAAAACAATTGTTTTGTTCTTTGTTTTCTTCAGGTGTATTGTTCTGTGTTGTGTTCTGATTAGTTGTATTGTTCTGTGTTGTGACTTTAGTTTTTTCTTCTATTGTTTCTGGAATTTTATTATCTGCTGTTTCTTGAGAGGGCTGCTGCTGTTGCTGCTGTGGTGGAGTTGCAGAAATTATGCTAAACACAACTAAAACAATACCGCCGCCTGCGGCAATAAGTAATGGCAGTTTACGACGATATTTATCAAGAGAACCAAGCCTTGAGGGAGAACTGTTTGGTGAGGCGGGTGAATCAGGAGCAATTCTCACCGTACTCTGTGCAGGGGATGCAGGTGGTAGAGTGGCGTCAGGAATTGTTGTGTTATTTGGTGGAGTGTAACCAGGTTTTGCTAGTTTCTGGAGTGATTGCATCACTTTATTTGCTGACACATACCCTTCTCGTAAATAGTTACGTAGGACATGCTTGACGGTACCAGCAACAGCTGTTGGTGTGTTGGGATGGGTGATTGAGGCGAGTGCTTCCAGGGCTTCGTCTGCGAAGTGGAAGCGATATTTATAGTATGGGCGTACCATTTTGCTGATGATAACTGCCAAGTGATCGCTGACTTGAGCATATTGTTGCCAGATAATTTCCCCGCTTGTCGGGTCTTCTGCCAGTTGCTTGGGACTCAAGCCTGTGAGGGCTTGGATAGCAATCATGCCAAGAGCATAAATATCACTATTAGGACGAGGTCTACCTTGTGCTTGCTCACTTGGCATATAGCCTGGAGTTCCAATAGCAATTGTCTGGTTTTTGAACTGCTGTTCTGGACTCATCAGCGAGTACATCTGCACCTGTTTGACAGCACCGAAATCAACCAGAACCAGCTTGTTGTCGGAATGGCGGCGGATAATGTTTTGGGGCTTGAGGTCGCGATGGATAACATTATTATTATGAATAAAGTCTAGGACAGGCAAAATTTCATATAGAAGTTGAATGACCTGGCTTTCTTCCCAACGGTTCCCGCTTAACATCTCAGCAGACAGCGGATGTCCGTCGATAAACTCCTGTACCAAGAAGAATTCTTCGTTTTCCTCAAAGTAAGCTAACAGCCGAGGAATTTGGTCATGATTGCCTAGCTTTTCCAAGGTTTCGGCTTCCCTACTAAACAAGCGTCTCGCTGTTTGTAAAAAGTCGGGGTCGTTAGTCGCAGGTTTGAGATGCTTGACTACGCAAGTGGGATTCCCAGGACGACGAGTATCTTGCGCTATGTAAGTATGACCAAATCCGCCTTTACCCAAGAGTTCAACCACCTGGTAACGCTGGTCTAGTAAGGAACCGATCATCGTATAGCTTTCCTCAGGTGAAATGTTCAGCACAATAGACTTTTTCAAAAAAAAGTAGTTTTTCCCGGATTGCTGTAGAAATAATTGCTACAGAAATATATGTACAACAATCAGGTGATGGCAGCTACCCATGACAACGTAAAAATCGCAACAAAGACAATAACTTCATATTTAAATCATATCGGCAGCATTCAGTCTACTTGTACTGTGTCAGTAGCAGCAATACGAGTGCCTATCATCCATCCAGAGGTTTCACCCTTGTATGCTGCTCGCTGCTGCCTCTCTAGCGCCGCTAATGTTTCTTCCGTATCTGTATCTAGCTAAAATGTTATTTTTTCCTAGTTGTCGGAATGGGATCAGCAGTGCCATAAAGAAACAGTGAAGGATTAAGCCTTAACCCTTAACATATCCTTTACGTTAGCAATGCTGGCACTCCCTGCTTCCCGAATGGATTTATAGAAGTCATGACTAAACTGAAACTGCGCCTACAAGAAGGAAATTCCCAAAAAACCGTGACGGTGCATCAAGATGTTTTCACTATCGGTCGTTTGCCGCAATGCGACTTATACTTACCTTCTGGGGGAGTTTCACGTTACCATGCCCGCCTTGTGAAAACTCCTTCGGGTCTGTGGACTATTGAGGATTTGGGCAGCAAAAACGGCACTCAATTGAACGAACGCCTAATTTCCTCTCCCCAAGAGTTGCAAGACGGTGATGTTGTTTGGCTGGGGGATATGTGCCTGGTTATCATGTTGACTCCTGTTGAATCATCCACGTTTAAGCAAGGAGTCGTTTCTCCAGGAAAAACAATTCTTCGCAATGTTAAACAATTGCAAGAGCAATGGATTTTCGCTGATAACATCGATGGTGATATCAGCATCAAAGACAAAACGATCGCTCGCCTGAAAGACTTGGTAGACATAGCCAAGAATCTCTCCGCAGCAGCCTCCATAGAAGAGATTTTCTCCCAAGTCCAGCAAGTGGTGTTTCGTTACCTCAACAGTATTGACCGTTTAGCATTATTAATTGATGTTTCTGGGTGTGGCAATCTGGAATTATTGAATGCTGCTACGAGAAAGATCTCTGATCAAGAACATCTCCCAAGTGATGGTAGTTGGATTAGCCGTAGTATCTGCCAAAAAGTCTTTGACGAAAAAGTTGCCATTCAAACCGCTGATGCCCAAAATGATGAAAGGTTTGCTGGAGAAAACAGTATTCTGGTGAAAGACATTCGTAGTGCAATGGCGGTGCCTTTGTGGGATGAAAATAAGGTTGTTGGTGTTCTCTACGCTGATGCTCATTTCTCTTCTCACCATTGGGTAGAAAAAGGAGAGGAAGAACTCAGTTTTTTTTCGGCTTTAGCAAATCTTGTAGCTTCTAGCGTACAACGTTGGCTGCTAGCCGAAAAACTTAGAAGCGAAGAAGTGATTCGCCAAAGACTCGAACGCTATCATTCCCCAGCAGTTGTACAGCAGTTGATTGCTGTCGGTGCATTGCCAAATGGACGTTTACCTCCACAAGAAACTGAAATTAGTATTTTATTTGCGGATTTGGTTGGCTTTACGGCAATTTCAGAAAGGTTCACGCCAACTCAAGTTGCGGAATTGCTTAACAATTTATTTGAGGAGATGCTGCAAGAGGTGTTTGCCTGTGGTGGCACTTTAGATAAGTATATTGGCGATTGCATTATGGCATTTTTTGGCGCTCCTGAACCACAACCGGATCATGCCGATCGCGCTGTCACTGTTGCCAAGGGTATGTTAACTCGTCTGGAAACTCTCAACGCCAAAAATTTTTGGATCGAACCATTGCAATTGCGAATTGCCATTAACAGTGGTAAAGCTGTCGTTGGAGATGTCGGCAGTTCCCAAAGGGTAGATTATACCGCATTAGGAGCCACTATTAATTTAGCTGCGCGTATGGAAGCAATTTGTCCTCCAGGGGAATGCGTTGTCAGTGAAGCCACTTATCAAATGCTTTCTCAACCCTCATCCTTCCTAGAAATGGGAGATTATCGCTTCAAAGGTATCAATCGATTAGTCAAAGTTTATCAGACAAAAATGCACTAAGTAAGCATTTCATTAACTGGTAGACCATTAAAGTTGGCAATACTCTGCGTCCCTTTGCGCGTTCCTCCGCTACCTGGTGCGTTTAAAAACATTACGAATTAATGAAATGCTGTACTAAGGAGAGATTCGGTACGGGTGTCATGGAATCTGGAAATTCTCTGTTCAAAATTCACGGTGGACTCACTTACACTCCGGCATTCCTAGTCAAAGCTTTTGTGTACAAACCTAAGATAACAGCCGTCCGAAGGTTATAAGTCCACACAAAAGCGCGATTTTGCTGTAATTTCATAATTAAAAGTCAAAAAAAGATATCAAATTGTAAAATTTATTTTTAATAACACAACTACATCCTGCTAAAATCAAGCAGAGTTGATGAAAAGCACACTTTGCAAGGGGGGATTGTAGGCATAAGTACATATGGTTTATGTATATTTTGTTTCAATTTTGATTGCAAAAATTTAATATAAGTAGAGTTAGCATTTTTTGAAAGACTACAATGAGCGAAGTAGCTTCCGCAATAGATGTATATAACATATGGATGCTACCTCTGGTAATTTTTTAACGGGGAGGTCAGGGTATGGCGATCGCCACAATTAATCCTGCAACTGGGGAGTTGCTGAAAACTTTTGAACCATTAAGCGATGCAGAAATCGCTGAAAAACTAGATTTGGCACAACAGGCTTTTGAAAAGTACCACAAAACGAGTTTTTCAGAGCGATCGCACTGGATGCAAAACGCTGCTGACATTTTAGAGCAAGAAAAAGAAGATTTTGCCAAGATCATGACGCTGGAAATGGGCAAACCTTTTAAAGCGGCGATCGCGGAAGTGGAAAAATGCGCTGTCGTCTGTCGTTACTACGCTGAACACGCTGCGGAATTCCTTGCTGATGTGACCGTAAAAACTGATGCAAGCCAAAGTTTCGTAAAATACCAGCCATTAGGTATAATCTTGGCAGTCATGCCGTGGAATTTTCCCTTTTGGCAAGTGTTCCGTTTTGTCGCACCAGCGCTGATGGCAGGCAATGTGGGATTGCTCAAACACGCTTCCAACGTGCCACAGTGTGCTTTGGCAATAGAAGAAATTATACAAAAAGCAGGTTTTCCAAAAGGCGTATTTCAAACTCTATTGATAGGTGCTGCAAAAGTTGCTGACTTGATGAGTGACGATCGCGTCAAAGCAGCGACGTTGACAGGAAGCGAACCAGCAGGCGCAAGTTTAGCCGCCGCATCGGGAAAACAAATTAAAAAAACTGTCTTGGAATTGGGAGGAAGCGACCCGTTTATTGTATTGGAAAGTGCTGATTTAGAAGCAGCAGTTACCACGGCAACAACAGCCAGAATGTTGAATAACGGGCAATCATGTATTGCAGCGAAACGCTTCATCGTCGCTGAGACAATAGCAGACAAGTTTGAAAAACGACTCCTAGAGAAATTCCACGCGCTGAAAATTGGCGATCCGATGCAAAGCGAGACTGATTTAGGACCACTAGCAACTCCTGATATTCTTAAAGATTTAGACCAGCAAGTGCAAGCTGGTGTCAAGAGTGGGGCAAGAGTTTTGACGGGTGGACATCCTTTATCAGATCGTCCGGGAAACTTTTATCCACCAACCATTCTCACAGATATTTCGCCAGACAATCCAGTGGCACAGGAAGAGTTTTTTGGTCCGGTAGCGATGTTATTCCGTGTACCAGATATTGACGCAGCGATAAAACTAGCAAATGCTACACCTTTTGGTTTAGGTGCTAGTGCTTGGACAACAAACGCCGAAGAACGCGATCGCCTCGTAGAGGAAATCGAAGCAGGTTCGGTATTTATCAACGGTATGGTCAAATCCGACCCCCGCTTGCCCTTCGGCGGTATCAAGCGTTCTGGATATGGCAGGGAGTTGAGTATCCAGGGCATACATGAGTTCGTCAATGTTAAAACTGTGTGGGTAAAATAATTAACCACATCAGGTGCAATCAACCCAGAGGAATAGTAAATATGAATACAGCTGAATTACTCGTACAGTGCTTAGAAAATGAAGGAGTGCAATACGTTTTCGGACTCCCTGGGGAAGAAAACCTGCATGTTTTAGAAGCGCTGAAACATTCTTCCATTCAATTTATTACCACACGCCACGAACAAGGCGCGGCATTCATGGCAGATGTCTACGGACGTTTGACAGGAAAAGCCGGAGTTTGTCTTTCAACTCTTGGTCCAGGCGCGACGAACTTGATGACTGGGGTAGCAGATGCTAACCTCGATGGTGCGCCTTTAGTGGCAATTACCGGGCAGGTGGGCACAGATAGAATGCACATCGAATCGCATCAATATTTAGATTTGGTGGCGATGTTTGCCCCGGTAACAAAATGGAATAAACAGATTGTGCGCCCTAGTATTACACCAGAACTTGTGCGCAAAGCCTTTAAACGGGCACAAAGTGAAAAACCAGGCGCAGTTCACATCGATTTACCAGAAAATATTGCCGCCATGCCCGCAGAAGGCTACCCCTTGCGTAAGGACAACATTGAAAAAACCTTCGCTTCTTTTGCCAGTATCAGGGCAGCAGCAGCAGCAATTTCCCAAGCAGTGAACCCGATAATTTTAGTTGGTAATGGGGCTATCCGCGATCGCGCAAGCGATGCTGTCACACAATTCGCCAACCAGATGAATATTCCTGTTGCCAACACTTTCATGGGCAAAGGCGTGATTCCTTATACTCATTCCTTAGCATTGTGGTCAGTGGGATTGCAACAGCGAGATTTTATCACCTGTGGCTTCGATAACACAGATTTAGTGATTGCGATCGGCTATGATTTGATTGAGTTTTCTCCAAAAAAATGGAATCCCGATGGGAGAATCCCCATTGTTCATATTGGAGTCACTCCTGCGGAAATTGATAGTAGTTATATTCCTAACGTTGAAGTTGTCGGAGATATTACTGATTCCCTCTCTGAAATCTTAAAATTTGCAGATCGCGAAGGTAAGCCCAATCCTTACGCTATCAACTTAAGGACAAATATCCGTGCTGACTACGAAGAGTATGCCAATGATGACGGGTTTCCGATTAAGCCACAAAAGTTAATTTATGACTTGCGGCAGGTGATGGGACCAGAAGATATCGTCATCTCAGACGTAGGCGCACATAAAATGTGGATTGCCCGTCATTATCACTGCCATAGCCCGAATACTTGCATCATTTCCAATGGCTTCGCCGCAATGGGTATTGCCATTCCTGGTGCTGTAGCGGCAAAACTTGTGCATCCCAACCGTAAAGTTGTTGCTGCAACCGGTGATGGTGGCTTCATGATGAATTGCCAGGAATTAGAAACAGCTTTGCGCGTTGGTACACCCTTTGTTACCCTCATTTTCAATGATGGTGGCTACGGCTTAGTTGAGTGGAAGCAAGAAAATTACTTTGGCAAAGGGAGGTCATCTTTTGTGCATTTTGGCAACCCTGATTTTGTCAAATTTGCCGAAAGCATGGGTCTCAAAGGCTACCGCGTTGAATCTGCTACTGATTTTGTTCCCATCCTGAAAGAGGCTTTAGCACAGGATGTTCCAGCAGTGATAGATTGTCCTGTTGATTACCGGGAGAATACGCGCTTTTCGCAAAAAGCCGGCGCGTTGAATTGTGCAGTGTAGGAGTTTCGCGCCAAGACGCTAAGATGCAAAGATATCTTGGCGTTCTTGGCGGTTCTCTCTTGGTTGCAATACAGTCAGAACCCCGCCCCTAACCCCTCCCCGCATGCGGGGAGGGGAACTTTGGCGCAAGCCAAAAGCGGGGTGGGGTGAACAACGCGTACTACATCCAAACGAGAACCGCTATATGCCCTACGGACAGGCTGAGCGCAAAGCGCCCCCTTCGGGTACGCTAAGGCACTTCGTTGCATCACTGTTGAGAATGCTGATTTTCCTGCGGTTGAATCTTATCTTCCGCAGGTTTGCATTCTTTTTTGTCCACATCAGTTTTTATCCTCAGTCCCTTCATATTGATTGCTACTTCCACGCGGTAGCGACCATCAACCATGTGAATGGTAGTATAAGCTCCTGTGGTAAACATGAGCACTGCACAAAGTGGTAAGGTAAATTGCCAAATTTCTAAGTTGCGTTTCATTTTGAGGACTTTTAACTCAACACTCTTATTGAAATTTGGCGTTGGTTGAGTACTGAGTTGGGCAACAGTTCAGCATGAGACGACTTATCGTTGATTTTAGGTTGAGATCAGGATGGCTAGTCTTTGTAGAGTGCGTTGCAATACGGTTCGGATAAGACTTGATCCCCCCAACCCCCCTTAAAAAGGGGGGCTAATACCAAATCCGCTTTTCTAACCCCCTTTTAGCCCAGGCGATGTTCGTAATCGGGGAGTTTACGGGCACACAAACGCTCGTCCCCCTACGCGGACTAAATTATAAAGGGGGTATTAGATCCGGATTTGGTATAGTTTCCCCCCTTTTTAAGGGGGGCTAGGGGGGATCTTTGAGGGATGAACATGGCGTTCCCGTACCGTATTGGGGTGCATTGGTGCTTTTGGGTTACGCACTTCGCACTCTACATTAGTGTAAAACCCGCTATACTCTAAGCAGTTTTGCGATGATGAGTGATGGCGCGATCGCTTAGAGTTGCCCAAGAGTACATTCAAAAAGTTAAATCATCTCTCCAGCGTTCTGGCTATCCCAGCCAAAAAGCTTTCGCCACAGAAATGGGGCGTTCTGAGTCAACCATCAAGAACTTCCTCAAGGGGGAACCAGTTGATTACCTGAATTTTGTGGAATTTTGCCAGAAATTGGAACTAGACTAATTACTAGAAAACGGAATTTTGGAGTATAATGCAATAAGTCGCAGTAAT
>NZ_CAWMYC010000131.1:0-63194 GCF_963872035.1 Scytonema sp. HK-05 | reverse complement strand
AGAGCCAGAGGCTCTAATATCTCGTTACCAGGTTGAACCTGGTAACGAGGGTTTGCAGGCTTCGCCTGCTTTCTCGCTTACTTACCATTCTCAACTAGAGCCAGAGGCTCTAATATCTCGTTACCAGGTTCAACCTGGTAACGAGGGTTTGGAGGCTTCGCCTCCTGACTGTTGCAACAGGTGCAAGATCTCAGTTACTCAGCAATCACAACGCGATCGCGTCCCTCAGTTTTAGCTTGGTAAAGTGCTGCATCTGCTGCTCGGGTCACATAATGAAAGCCTGTTCCCTGTTGCCTGTTCCCTATGTTTCTTGAAAGTTGATATACTTTTTAGCTGATATCCTCTTGTTAATGATTGCGCATAGCGCAGTGCTATGCAGGGCGATCGCATTTAGTCTAGTGTAGTAAGCGCTTTAGCGCTAAAACCCTTACTACAAACGTTTCACGTCAATTTGCATTTGTTTACCACATACTAAGAAACCCGGTTCTTTGAAAAACCAGGTTTCTGATGAAAATTTTGACTAGATCACACATTAAACCGGAACAACATCACATCGCCTTCTTGCACGATGTACTCTTTTCCTTCACTGCGAACTAACCCTTTCTCCTTGGCAGCATTCATCGAACCAGACGCGACTAAATCATTATAAGCAACCGTTTCAGCACGAATAAATCCGCGTTCAAAATCACTGTGAATAACCCCTGCTGCTTGCGGTGCGGACATTCCAGCGTGAATAGTCCAAGCGCGGGTTTCTTTTTCTCCACTGGTGAAGTATGTACGCAAACCTAACAGGGTATAAGTAGCGCGAATTAACGATTTTAAACCGCCTTCTTCTACACCTAAAGATGCTAAGAATTCACCCCTTTCTTCTTCTGGCAGTTCAATTAATTCTGATTCCACTTGTGCAGAAACTATCACAACTTGTGCATTTTCAGCAGCAGCAATTGGTCGCACTTTTTCCACGTATTCATTACCTGTTGCTAAGTCATCTTCTGACACGTTAGCAGCATAGATAATCGGCTTAACAGTGAGCAGTTCCAGTGGTTTAATAATTTCGGCTTCTTCTTCGGTCAAACTAACTTGCCGCACTGATTTACCTTCATTTAATGCAGCAGCTAATTTTTCCAGCAATGCTAATTCAATCTGTCCTTCTTTGCTCGTACGGGCTTGTTTACGGGTGCGTTCTATCCGCCGTTCAATTTGTGCCAAATCAGCTAAACCAAGCTCTAAATTGATGATTTCAATATCTCGCGCTGGATCAACCGAACCGGCAACGTGGATAATGTCGTCATTCTCAAAACAACGCACCACATGTACGATCGCATCAACTTCCCGGATGTGGGACAGAAATTGGTTACCCAGTCCCTCACCCTTACTAGCGCCCTTAACCAAACCGGCAATATCTACAAACTCAACACGCGCCGGAACAATTTGTTTCGCGGAGGAAATCTTCGCTAAAACATTTAACCGCTCATCCGGCACAGAGACAACGCCGACATTCGGTTCAATCGTGCAAAAAGGAAAATTGGCTGCTTCTGCCTTGGCGTTAGCAACCAAGGCATTAAACAAAGTAGATTTTCCAACGTTAGGGAGTCCGACAATTCCGGCTCGTAGCATTTTAAATTTGAAATTTTGGAGTTTGTACCAAACGTTATCTTAAGACTACCTGCAAAGAGTTTCAAACAGGTCCCGGAACTGTTTGAGGAATTGGTGCTGGAACCGTCTGGGGAATGGGACTCGGTACTGGTTCCGGTACTGGTGCTGGAACTGGTTCGGGAGCAGGACTAGGTATGGGTTCCGGTACAGGTCCTGGTATAGGTTGGGGAATGCTTGGTGTCTGTGATGGATCAGGATTTGGAATCTGTGGCTCAGGTAAAGGACCAGGAGAGGGATAAATCATGGTAAGTCTACTTAAATCATGCGACTTTTCCAAGCTAGATGACAACAGACGCTGCTGACATCTCCCCATATAGCTATTCCATTTATGTCTTTCGTTGCAATCTCTGATAGAGATTTACACTGAATCATCTGCGTTCTCTGTTGCCTTATGCGGTTCATTTCACCAAAATGCTCAATCAAAACCAAACACCCTTATTAGACACTTTAAAAGCTTGTGCAGAACGTCCTCATGCTGCTTTTTACACGCCAGGACACAAGCGGGGACAAGGGATTTCTCAATCCTTGGCTGATTTTTTTGGCAAAGCTGTGTGCCGCGCTGATTTACCAGAATTAGCAGAATTAGACAACCTCTTTGCACCCGAAAGCGTTATCAAAGAAGCGCAACAACTGGCAGCCGAAGCATTTGGTGCAACACAGACTTGGTTTCTTGTCAATGGTTCCACATGCGGAATTGAAGCGGCAATTCTCGCTACCTGTGGCAGTGGAGATAAAATTATTTTGCCTCGCAATGTCCATTCTTCTGCGATCGCAGGCTTAATTCTCTCTGGTGCTATCCCAATTTTTATAAATCCAGAATATGACCCAGTTTTAGATATTGCCCACAGCATCACGCCTAACGCCGTACAAGCTGCACTGAAACAGCATCCCGACGCGAAAGCGGTGTTTATGGTTTACCCCACATATTACGGTGTTTGTGGAGATGTGAGGGCGATCGCCTCTCTTGCCCATCAATACAATATCCCCTTACTTGTAGACGAAGCACACGGCGCACACTTCGCCTTTCATCCCGAACTACCAATCTCAGCGTTAGCCGCAGGTGCTGACTTATCTGTACAATCCATACATAAAACACTGGGCGCGTTAACTCAAGCGTCAATGCTGCACGTCCAAGACGACAGGATAGATGGCGATTGGGCAAAGCCCACGCTACGCGATGGCATAGAGTGCCCGCTTCGCGATCGCGTCAGTAAAGCATTGCAACTCGTACAATCTACCAGTCCCAGTTATTTACTTCTAGCTTCCCTAGATGCAGCGCGTCAACAGATGGCACTGCACGGTAAAGAGTTGATGTCCCGCACATTGCAACTAGCCCAAGAAGCGAGAACCCGTATCAGCCAAATTCCCGGCTTGTCAGTTTTGGAAATTCCTCATAGCCCCCCTTATCAAGGGGGGTTGGGGGGATCACCTGGCTTTGTGGCTTTAGACAAAACACGGTTAACTGTCACCGTTTCTGGCTTAGGTTTAACTGGATTTGCCGCCGAAGAAATTCTCGACCAACAGCTAGGTGTAACAGCGGAATTCGCCTCGCTACAACATCTCACCTTTATCATTAGTCTGGGCAACACTCAGGAGGATATTGAGCAGTTGGTGCAAGCTTTTACCAACTTAGCGATGACCTCACCTCCAAACTCGGAAGCTTCTCTGGGGATAGGGGAAAAAAGAGGTAAGGTTTTATGGGATGATGTTTCTATGATGGAAAATTGTCTGCGTATATCGCCCCGTGAAGCTTTTTTCGCTGCAACAGAAACCTTACCCATCCAAGAAACTACGGAACGGATTTGTGCCGAAATCGTTTGTCCTTATCCTCCGGGAATTCCTGTGTTGATGCCCGGTGAAATCATTACGCATAATGCTTTAGAATACTTGCAACAGATTCAGCTCATGGGTGGATTTATCAGCGGTTGTGCGGATACTAGCCTAAAGACACTTAAGGTTGTCAAAGTCTAACGTTGGTAAATTGTTTCAACCATATATGGTGTTAGACCGCTCTACACCTAGCTTCTCAAATAATTACTTGCATCTCAACCGACGATCATTCCCGCAGCGTTGGGCTGCGTCACAACCCTAGCCAGCTTCGTAAGGATTGCTCTAACTGCTCGGCATCGAAATCCGCCAACTTCCCAATCGTTGTCACAACTAAGCTCTCATGTACTGTGTACAAACCTCGCTTGACTGCTGTAGCCACGTTAAGCCCTGCTGCAGCCCACTCAGAAAGCACAAACTCACCCTCAAGTAACGATCCTGTTTTACTTGTCAGTGGCGTGATCATAACGTCTTGAGAAACATGCGGCGCACTCACGACAACTGCGGGTCTTACCTTTGAACTAGACAAATCTGAGAAGGGATACCGAACCAAGATGATGTCATTTTTGGAGTAGCTGCGCATAAACATCATCCTCGGCGTTATCCCAAACTGCATCAAGTGATGTTTGGCTGGCTTGAAGCCAAAACTCAGCTTCATCATCAGCAAGAAGTGTTACCAGCACTCTTGTTCCTTCAGGTAGTTCCGCTGATTCCAGCAGTTCAATTTTTCCTTGCCGAACGGTAGCCCAAAGCGTTTTTAACATATCCATCTTAATGAATGGTCATGCTTTGATTTTATGCCTTGATGCGGGATCTTGCGATCGCACCCAATCCCATCCCATCAGTTACTGGGCGATCGCTCTACACACTAGCTTCTTAAAACTCAAACGCCGATATTTAACCCAAAATGAGGGAAGCACGGCGGACTTCATAACTGATCGTAGTCCAGTGTAGTCGCTTTCCCCTCAGCAATTTCTTGTTTGGCGCGTTGTGCAGCAGCTACGAGTTTTTGCTGCGTTCTCTCGAAGGATTTGCTCCATTGAATTTCATCTTGTAACTCATTGATGTACTCTCGAAGGTGGTCTGCAACTTGATCCTGTACATCAACAGGTAAAGACTCCATCATCTTTACTACTGTAGTGATTGCTGGGGACGACATAGTGTGCTGCTTTCATGCGACATTCTGTTTTTAAAGCTAGCACCAATTGCCGCCTGAGTGTTCAACCAACGCGATTGTTAGACGGCATTATCTTGTGGTTCCGAACCATTGCGAACACGCTCAAGAAATTCAGGATAGTTTTCCAAGTCCTCTAAAGACTGTAAAGGTGGCATTTCAACCCAGTTAGCCTCTGCATGTAACTTGTCCACATACGCATAAAATGCTTCTTGATCATCACGATGAGCTAAAACATAGGCATGTAACTGTTTCTGACTCATTGCCTGAAAGTTAGGTTTGCTCATTGCACATACCTCCATCTGCCATTCGGATATATCTCAATGATATTCTCCTCACCTGCTAAGAAGAACACATTCCCTGTTCGCTCGTCTACACGAACCACATTAATGGGCAAGTAAAGTTTAGTAAACCAGCAGCACAAAATAAAGCACTGCGTCTTTTGTTCCGGCGTAGGAATAATTCTCGCTCCTCATTACCTCTCATCGGGCAGAGTATAGCACCTTCCGTAGCCTGTTTCTGTAGAAGTCTTTTGGCTCTAACGTAGTGTTAGCCTGCTGGTAGATACCGTAACATAGAACCAAATACTAAATATTGGATCTGATTGATGAACCCGCCGAAATCTGGTGAAGTATGGCTGGTAGATTTAGGACTTGCAGTCAACCAACTCGCTTTGGGAGCATATCTCACAGCCTAATACTACGTTCAACTACATAAACAAACACACGTCGGCTTATTTTTCCACACTATCTCAGGCAGTGTATAGTGGCGCGTAGTCTTTAATACCTACCGATTGAGACTAGGATCAACCTTCTTCAGGTAATCCCGAAAGACTTGATGTGCAGTTTTGTGGTCACCTTTTGTGGTCAGATTGCACAGCCACCATATAGGTCTACTCTGATAACATCTCGGTCTATCCGTTGCAATTAACCGACCAAAGTGTTCACAATTCCAACCGGGAACAGTGTATTCCCAATCAGCAAAAACATAAAGAGCCTGTTTGAGCCGCTCAATTGTTTGCTCAGGTTCAAAAGCAATGCAGTCAATTCCAACAACAAATTTTGCCTCTTTTCTCTCGAATGGACATAACCCACGACCTGTATCAAAAATGTGTGTATCTGACAAACCAATCCCGTAATGCCAAAACGGGTCAGGTGGATTCTGCCAATTGAGTAAACGCCCATATCGGCTACTTGAGGGGACAACAAAACACTCGACCTCTTTTATTCTCTTTTCGATTTGTTCTATGGATAACGACATACGTGAAGGCAAATTTACTAGCTACTGCTGCGTGTCAGTTCAATGAGAATATCTCAACTTACGATTGCCAGCAAGACATTACAAACTTAACAATGATTTCTAGCCATGTTTTATCCCTTCGGGATAGCTTCGCTTCACGCACCCAATTCCATCTCTTACTGTGCGATCGCCAACTGATTTTCTTCGATCACCTCATACCCATTCGCCAACTGTGCGATCGCCTTATCAATCAAATCTATACCTTGCTGCACAGTTTCAATCACGCTCAACTTTCCACGTAAATCAGCAGCACCAGCGAAACCTTTCGCATACCAAGTCATATGCTTGCGTGCTTGACGCACACCTCTATCACCCTTGTATTCGTACAAAGCTTGTAAGTGTTCCTTCGCACATTCCAAAAGCTGAATTGGAGTTGGTGGCGGTAACTGTTCTCCTGTTTTCAAGAAGTAATCAACTTCTCCCACCAAAAACGGATAACCCAAAGTCCCGCGCGAACACATGATCCCATCCGCGCCAGTTTGTTCCAAACACTTCACCGCCGCCTCAACCGAGAAAATATCTCCATTACCAATCACTGGAATATCAAGAATTTCCTTAACGCGGGCAATCCATTCCCATCGGGCATTGCCATTGTACCCTTGGGCGCGAGTACGTCCATGCACAGTAATCATTTGCGCCCCCGCATCCTGCATTCGCTTGGCAAAGTCGAGAATGGTAATTTCCTTGTCGTTCCAACCGATACGGGTTTTTACTGTTACAGGGACATCAACCGCCTTCACAACTTCCCTAACTATTGCCTCAGCGACTTCCGGCTGACGCAACAGCGAAGAACCACCACCATTTTTGGTGATTTTATTTACCGGACAGCCCATATTAATATCAACGGTATCAGCGCCTTCCTCAACCGCCTTTACCGCTGCTTCTGCCAGAAAATCTGGGCGACAGTCAAACAACTGAATACTAATTGGTCGCTCGTTACGGTCTACCTCCATGATTTTGGGCAACTGCTTCACATAGTGCAACCCCGTTGCATTCACCATCTCCGTGTACATCATCGACTCAGGCGCATAACGACGCACCAGCCGACGAAATACCATATCCGTCACCCCAGACAAAGGCGACTGGAGAACCCGACTTTTCACCTCAAAAGAACCAATTTTTAGAGGAGTCGAAAGTCTAGCTTTTAGATCAGGAGACAGCGTAAGCATATATCATGTCGAGGCACATAAGCTTTTCTATTGTACTCAGGGGATTGGCGACTAGGGATTAGGGATAGGAAATATGTAGTCACAATATCATTTTTTAGTCTGATTCTTTTGCCAATCGCTATCAACAGCCGCCATTCTCCATTGCCTAAAGACGGCAAACACCACATTGTTGATACGGTTCACCCGAATTGCTCCTAGTATTAATTCTCATACATTAGACAAAGAAAGTGAAAGCAATTCAGTCCATGAAGAAACAAGAAGAACAAACAAAAAAAATTTTGAAGCATAACCGCCCTAACCAAGGTTCGGAAAACCACCCTTCATGGACTGGCTACACAGGCTCAGTATATATATCAGCAGTAAGTAAAACCAAAGGTATTCATGCTGAACTGGCTGCTTTCTAAATCCAGTTAGTTCAATAATTTCGCCCTTTATACTCTCATTCATTCATTTGTAGTTATACGGAGCCAGCACCTACAATGGCAAAAGTAGTTGGAATTGACTTAGGTACGACAAACTCCTGCGTGGCAGTTATGGAAGGTGGTAAACCCACAGTTATAGCCAACGCAGAAGGTTTTCGGACAACGCCTTCAGTAGTCGCCTTCGCAAAAAATGGCGATCGCTTGGTTGGTCAAATCGCCAAACGCCAGGCGGTGATGAACCCCGAAAACACTTTTTATTCTGTAAAACGTTTCATTGGACGCAAGTTCGACGAAATTACCCACGAAGCTACTGAAGTTTCTTACAAAGTACTACGTGACAGCAACGGTAACGTTAAAGTTGATTGTCCGCAAGTCGGCAAACCTTTTGCTCCCGAAGAAATTTCCGCACAGGTTCTGCGCAAGCTGGTAGAAGATGCAAGCAAGTACATCGGTGAAACCGTAACTCAAGCCGTGATCACCGTTCCTGCATACTTCAACGACTCTCAACGGCAAGCAACCAAAGACGCTGGTAAGATTGCTGGTATTGAAGTTCTACGGATTATCAACGAGCCTACCGCTGCTTCTCTGGCATACGGCTTTGATAAGAAGAGCAACGAAACCATCCTCGTGTTTGACCTTGGTGGTGGTACCTTCGACGTATCCATCCTGGAAGTTGGCGACGGTGTGTTTGAAGTGTTAGCAACCTCTGGTGATACTCACCTTGGTGGTGACGACTTCGACAAGAAGATCGTTGATTTCTTAGCTGAACAGTTCAGAAAAGACGAAGGGATCGACCTGCGCAAAGACAAACAAGCGTTACAGCGTTTGACTGAAGCCGCAGAAAAAGCGAAAATTGAACTTTCCAGCGTCACCCAAGCGGAAATCAACCTACCATTTATTACCGCTACCCAGGATGGTCCCAAGCACCTGGATACAACGCTGACTCGCGCTAAGTTTGAAGAACTTTGCTCTGACTTAATTGACCGTTGCCGAGTTCCCGTTGAGAACGCGCTACGCGATGCTAAATTAAGCAAGAACGATATTGATGAAGTTGTATTAGTTGGTGGTTCTACCCGCATCCCCGCTGTACAACAAATCGTGAAGCAGGTGTTGGGTAAAGACCCCAACCAAAGCGTTAACCCCGATGAAGTTGTGGCAGTTGGTGCAGCAATTCAAGCTGGTGTGCTTGGTGGTGATGTTACTGGTATCTTGCTGTTAGACGTAACACCGCTGTCCTTGGGTGTGGAAACCTTGGGTGGCGTCATGACCAAGATTATTCCCCGCAACACCACAATTCCTACCAAGAAGTCAGAAGTCTTCTCCACCGCTGTGGATGGTCAAACCAACGTGGAAATTCACGTCCTCCAAGGCGAACGCGAGATGTCAAACGACAACAAGAGCTTGGGTACCTTCCGTCTCGATGGTATTCCCCCAGCACCACGCGGTGTCCCTCAAATCGAAGTGATTTTCGATATTGACGCTAACGGTATTCTCAACGTTACCGCTAAGGACAAAGGTACTGGTAAGGAGCAGTCTATCAGTATTACTGGTGCTTCTACCCTCGATAAGACCGAAGTCGAGCGGATGGTGAACGAAGCTGAGAAAAACGCCTCAGCTGACAGAGAACGTCGGGAGAAAATTGACCGCAAGAACCAAGCCGACTCTTTGACATACCAAGCTGAGAAGCAACTGCAAGAATTGGGCGACAAAGTCCCCGCAGCTGATAAGACCAAGGTAGAAGGTTTGGTGAAAGACTTGCGCGAAGCCGTCTCCAAGGAAGACGACGAGCAGATCAAGAAACTCACACCCGAATTGCAACAAGCGCTCTTTGCTGTTGGTAGCAATATTTATCAACAAGCAGGTGGTGGCGATGGTTCTGCTCCTGGTGGTGGTCCTGACACCTCTGGTGGCGCTTCTTCCTCCTCCACTGGCGGTGGTGATGATGTGATTGACGCTGATTTCACTGAATCTAAATAGTTATTGGTTCGGTGGGCGATGCCCACCCTACAATCCAAATCCCCCATCCAGAATGATTCTTGGGTGGGAATTTTTTTTGCAAAGATAGCGTGTAATACCTGAGATCTTGCAAGAGTTGCAACAGTGAGTCGGGGAAGCCTCCAAACCCTCGTTACCAGGTTGAACCTGGTAACGAGATATTAGAGCCTCTGGCTCTTGTTAGGTGCAAGATCTGAGATACCAAGTTGGGATAGATAGTATTGTTTCATATTAAGCAAAACCCAGTATAGCTAAGTCTTAGGTAAGATTCTTCCCAAGGCGTGAGAATGACAAACACAGGCAATTTGGTATAAGGGTGTGGAAGCGTGATTTGTACCTGAAGTATGGTGAGTTAGTCCTAACTCTTTTCTATATTGGGCTTGTATTGCAAACAAGAATCGTCATTTGATTCAGCAACACTCACTTATTCATTCAAAACTTGCGGAAAATGCCATACCCACAAGCTCCCTGGACACTTCAAGGCTACGCGATCGTAACTGGACATGTCATAAATATTGACCGAGTGCGTCACCTGATTCCCTCGGAATTAGAAATTATTTCTGTCTTTCCTGGTAAAACCGTTGGTGGCGTATATTTATCCTATTACGGATCTGGCTCGGTGCTGGAGTACAGCGAATTGATTGTTATTCCTGCTGCGGTGGGTTATCAAGGAAAAATCGGTGGATGGGTTTCTCATATTTATGTAGATAATCCTGATTCGGTAGCTGGTGGTCGAGAGGTTTGGGGACTACCGAAGGAATTAGCTGAATTTACTTGGGAAAGAGGAGAACGTGTCACTGTTCGCCAAGGAAACCGGACATTGTGTAGTCTGAACTATAACCAGCAAACCTTCGCATGGCGACAGTGGTTAGGTGGATCTAGTTTCAGTGCAAAGGATGCAAATTTACTGAACTTCTCTGCGGAATTAGAATCGCGTATAGGGTTTATTGGTTCTAAGTTAGAAGTTCCTGCTGAAAGTCCTTTTTCTGAAATCGGTTTAGGTCAACCTTTCTTAACTGTACGTTGCGAAGAAATGAGTTTGAGAGTTCGTGCGCCTGAGGTTGTGGGACAAAGGGCGGTTGAGTATAGTTTCAGATAATTACGCATCCAAAGGATAGTTTATTTAATGTCGTCGCAAACAGTGCAATGGGCAAAGCCCCGCCGTAGGCGATCGCTCTTTTGTGTTTGTATCCGCTCTAAAGAGTGATTTACTTGATGTTGTCGCAAACAGTGCGATGGGCAAAGCCCCGTCGTAGGCGATCGCTCTTTTGTGTTTGTATCCGCTCTAAAGAGTGATTTACTTGATGTTGTCGCAAACAGTGCGATGGGCAAAGCCCCGTCGTAGGCGATCGCGGTTTTTTGTTTGTATCCGCTCTAAAGAGTGATTTACTTGATGTTGTCGCAAACAGTGCGATGGGCAAAGCCCCGCCGTAGGCGATCGCCCCTAACCCTCTGCGGTGCAAGCAAGCTTTCTTAGGGCGGTTTTGGCATAAGCCAAAGCCGGAGTGGGGTTCCGACTGTATTGCAACGAAGTGAGAAGCGCTATAATCCAAAACCGACAAAAACACGCTGGCGAATCAAGCCGAATTAAGCTATACCCAGCACTTTCCGTAACACCACTTGGTCTTCTAACTTGGCTTTGAGGCGACCATTTTCCAAATCTCGAATCCAGCTTTGACTTTTCCCTGCCAGTTTCGCTAATTCTCTTTGCGAAAGATTAAGGTTTTTTCTTGCCTGCAAAATCTGTTCGCCTAGCAGATATCCTGTTGTGATTTTTGATTTTGTTCTGTTTTTTGTCGTTCGTCGCTTTTTTTCAGATTCAGTGGTTTGTTGCTGCCATTCTGGCGGTAGCGTAAACGATAAAATCCGGGCATTCATCAGCATATTCCACTTGCCACGGGGACTTTTATCTGTCAGGCGTCTGTCTCCGCTAGCGTCCTTAATCCAAAATTCTAAGGCATCGTCTGGATCTTCGGGAATATCCACCAATTTCGCCCACAACGGTTGAATTTCTGATGGGTACGTCACTGGGTCGAAACTTGGTTTCATACCATAATGATTCAGAACTTCCAAATCGTTTTCAAAGGTTCGTAGCAGTCGCTTGCGTTCCTCCCGTTGTCTGCAAGCAAGAGAAACTTTCTCTTCACCGTAAGCAACACGCAGCAAGGTGGGAACTGTAATACGCTGTTCTTTGCCCATTTTAGTTTTAAACAGCAACCACAGCATCAGTCGCGCTGCTCCTTCGTGTTGCTGCCAAATACTCATGACGGTTGTTAACAGGGTTTTCGGCAGACTGCCATATTGATAAAATGTATTTCGTTCCTTGCATCCTTGTTTGTTTAAGAAATACTGCGCCCATAGACCTGCTTTGACTTTAAAAGTGAGTCCAACTAGATATTTGCACCCTTGATCATCTTCTTGAAAGTGATGCTGAACTTCTACCAAGTGCCACAAGCGACATCCTTCCACTGAAAATCCTTTGACTCGACCTTGTTGGGGCCAATCAATAGAGGTTATCAGCGAGCAAGTTTGCTGCACCAAGTTCTTCATTAAAGCCAACTTCGCGGGTTTGCTGAGGTCTTTGCGTTTCTCCAGCCCCAAATATTTCTCAATTTGGCGATCGTCAATCGTAAAATCTTGCACCCAAGGCTGATCTAAAGCTGTTGCATGAGCTGCGAAAATCAATTGCATACAAGCCGCTCTGATATCAAGCGTCTCAATGACTTCTAAGGAAGTTGCAAGTTCGCTGCCATTGCTGAGTTTGCTGATGTGAAAGGCGATCGCCCCTCGCCCCTGATTAACTTGTCGGCTATAACACACCTTGCCATATTCATCAATTTCCCAAGGTAGGGAGTTTCGCTGTGCCAGCACATTGCAAGCTTCCCAGATAACGATCGCCGAAGCAAATGGGTTGCTCTTACCGTTAGCAAATAAATCTGGGCTGGTGGCATCTCTGGAATCAATTTTACATCTCCCCCTTTTCGCCTGCATGGGTATAGGGGAATCAATCGGACAAACGACTACACATTGGGGTTCGGGATAATAACCTTCGCAGTTGTTACAAAGGCTAGGGTCGATCCAGTATTTATCGTTCTCTAATTTGATTGCACCAGTAGGACATTGGGGACGGCAGTTGTCACATCCAACGCAACTGTTGTTAGGAATTGTATAAGGCATAAGGCTTTTTCCTACTTTAATCGTTGAGATGTCTGGCTCAAGTCTCCCCTGGATGTGTCCTCTTGATTCACTACTCACTACCACATTGTTTGGACGGTAATAATAAACCTTGACCGTACTACTTAACCACATCCTTATTCGGACCGCGCATCCAATTGGAAGCTATTTAAGGCTTGTAAGCCGAGCCTAATTTTTAATATTTCTTACTTTCTAACATTTCATAAATTTCTATTTCAGTTTGTTAGCAATGAGCTAAACATCTTTTTTCAACTTAGCTTGAATAGGTAACTCAATAACATTTTTGATTCTTATTTCAATATTTTTTCAAGTGTTATTGCTGAACAATTGCTCCTCCTACTAGTGCTTTCAATTAACAATATTAATACTATTAATATTTAGCTCATAACTCATTGAGTTATTAATTTGACATTGATAATGAACCAACTCAATTTTATTGGTTAAACCAGATAAAGGATGATGTCTTTCTATTGTTCATTGATAACTAACGACTCCTCTTAAGAGGTAGTTTCCCATTTTTTGGAAAAATTTACTAATAAGTTTTTGCATTTAAAGGTTGAAGATTAACAATTCTATCTCTTGCACAAATCTTATTTTGTCTCGCGCTAAGGCGCAAAGACGCAAAGAATAACACTAAGAAAAAGAGTTTTGCAAGAAGTCTATTAACTTAGTGTGATTTGGTAAGTCATCAAACTTTAATTGAATGAGAAAACGTATTAAACAATCAAAAATCGGAAGATTAGACTATGTTAGTATGAGCTTAAAGTCAAACAGATGTGTCAGCACAGAAGGTAAATTATGGCAACGCTAACAGGATTAACATTTGGTGGCAAAACTTGGACACCTAAATTCGTTGAGGAAATTGACCAGGACAAATGTATCGGTTGCGGCAGATGCTTTAAAATCTGTGGGCATAATGTGCTGGTATTAAAAGCAATGAACGAAGAAGGAGAATTTGTCGAGGATGAGGACGATGATGAAATTGAAAAGAAAGTGATGACAATCGCCAATAAAGAAAATTGCGTGGGTTGTGAGGCATGCGCTAGGATTTGTTCCAAAAATTGCTATACCCACTCTGTATTAGATAACTAAAGTTTTTGGGTTGTAAGAGAGGTCGGTTAAAGAAGGTGCTGTTTGACGAAAGTGTAAAACGGTGTACATCCAAATGGCAGTTTCTCTCTTCAGTAGAAAGGTCAGTAGAGAGGAAGGTACTAGAGGGGAATATTTAAAGTTACAGGAACTAAGAGCAAAAAGTTCATAGTAAACGAATCCGTAAATCTCAAATTGTCAGCTATTAACAAATTAAAAATTGCTGCCTTTGATAGCCTAATCACTTGCTATAACAGACAGCCGCCTCTGCAACTAGTTTATCTTGAAGTGCAAGCCTCCTGTACTAGGAGTGGAGAGATAGTTTTCATTTTTTTGGGGGAGCGAAGAATTAAAACATTTTAAAATTCCCCCACTTTTCTAGAAGAAACATAGAAAATGAATTTGGTTAAAACAATAGCTAATTGCGTCATGAGTCATTAAAACAGTGAACAGTACCAGCCGCAGTGACGCCTGCGTATGGTGTGGTTGTACTGACACCAACGCTTTCGGTCCAATTGGTGTGGTGTTTCCCCTTTCGGATGAAACTGATAACTGATAACTGATAACTGGTAACTGTTAATGACTAGTCATGAGAACTAAAAAAAGATGACAAGAAATACATGACCAAGGATGCTACTAGCAATTAGCCATGTAAGTAAGAGACACAACTCTTCTCTTTCCTCGCTTAGAGTATATATCAAGAGTACAGGATGTGGTGTACTGGGGTAAAACTCAGAAAAATATACCTTTAACGACGTTTCACAAAGCAGGTATTTATGGAACAAATTCCTGTTTCACTATGGACTCTAGTGGCTGGGATATTAGTTACAATTGTCAGCATTTGGGTTGGACAAAATCACGGTCTATTACCGGTGCAAGCATCGCAACAAGCGCCTTTGGTAGACGGTTTTTTTAACATTATGGTCTCCATTGCCACAGCTCTGTTTTTGGTGGTAGAAGGAACCATTGTGATTTTTTTGGTTAAGTACCGCCGCCGTCGTGGAGATGACACAGATGGTGTGCATGTTGAAGGTAACTTTCCCTTAGAAGTTTTTTGGACGGCGATCCCATCTCTTATCGTCCTCTGCTTGGGAATCTACAGTGTTGATGTTTTTAACCGAATGGGAGGGTTTGAGCCGGGGAGTCATCCTCATATGCCTCATTCTCCAGCTCATGTAGCCCAAATTCCAGGAAGTGCGATCGCTGCTACCCTGAGTGATGCTTCACCGCATGAATTGCAAACAGCAGCACCAGCAGCAGCCCCGAAAATCGGCATTGGCGCGACTCCTCAAGAGGAAGGCAAAAAAGCTGACTTGGTTGTCAACGTCACAGGAATGCAGTTTGCTTGGCTGTTCGACTACCCCGATAGTGGAGTGAATGCTGGAGAATTACACGTTCCTGTCGGTGCTGACGTGCAACTCAACCTTTCTGCAACGGATGTAATCCACTCGTTCTGGGTGCCGCAATTCCGGCTGAAGCAAGATGCCATTCCTGGAATACCTACCCAACTACGATTTGTGGCTACTAAACCTGGTACATATCCCGTAGTTTGTGCTGAACTTTGCGGCGGCTACCACGGCTCAATGAGGTCACAAGTCATTGTCCACACGCCCGAAGAGTTTGAAAGCTGGCTGTCTGAAAACCGGGTTGCTCAAAAGCAAGATTTGAAACAAGCTGTTGCAGTGAATCCAGCAGACTTATCCACATCAGAGTTTCTCGCTCCCTACGCCCAAGAGATGGGGGTGAACACAGCAACTCTCACCCAGGTTCAAAAATAACAGTTAGGAGTCGGGAGTTTGAAGTTAGGAGTCGGTAATTATAGCGGTTTGCAACCTGGAGTAAGGTACACCAAAGAAATAATGAACCACAGATGGACACAGATGGACACAGATGGACACGAGATTTATTTGTACTTTCTTCAATTGAGTTGCGCTATATTATTCTCCCCATCTCTCACTGCCCCTAATCCCCACTTGGTGGGGGCTCCGAGTTTCCCACCTCCCTATTAGCCTAAACGAGCAAAGTAATTGTTTAGCAGCTTATGACTCAAGTAGAACTTCCACGAAACACTCCACCCGAAGACAATCAATCTGGTACTCAGGTGATTGCCCATGCACAACATCATCAGGCGTGGAAATGGTACGACTACTTCACGTTTAATGTTGACCACAAGGTTATTGGCATCCAATACCTGGTGACGGCGTTTGTATTTTATCTGATCGGCGGACTTATGGCTGTTGCCATACGTGCTGAACTGGCGACACCAGAATCAGATCTGCTTGATCCAAACCTCTACAACGCTTTCATGACGAATCACGGGACGATCATGATTTTCCTGTGGATCGTACCCAGTGCAATTGGCGGATTTGGTAACTATCTGGTGCCATTGATGATTGGCGCTAGAGATATGGCTTTTCCCAAGCTGAATGCGATCGCCTTTTGGTTAAACCCACCCGCAGGATTGCTGCTAGGGGCTAGCTTCTTCTTTGGCGGTTCGCAATCTGGTTGGACAGCTTACCCACCCTTAAGTTTGGTTACGGCTAACACCGCGCAAACGCTGTGGATACTCGCCATTGTCCTGGTGGGAACTTCCTCAATTTTGGGTTCGGTGAACTTTGTCGTCACTATCTGGAAGATGAAGGTTCCCAGCATGAAATGGGACCAATTGCCCTTGTTCTGTTGGGCGATTTTGGCAACCTCCGTGCTTGCACTACTCTCCACACCCGTGTTAGCGGCGGGGTTGGTGTTGCTGTTGTTTGACCTCAACTTTGGCACCTCGTTCTTTAAACCAGATGCAGGCGGTAACGTTGTTATCTACCAACATTTATTCTGGTTCTATTCCCATCCGGCAGTTTATCTGATGATTCTGCCTATCTTCGGCATCATGTCCGAAGTCATTCCGGTTCACGCCCGCAAGCCAATCTTTGGATATAAGGCGATCGCCTATTCTAGTTTGGCAATCTGCGTCGTCGGTTTGTTCGTCTGGGTACACCATATGTTTACCAGCGGTACACCCGGTTGGATGCGGATGTTCTTCACTATCTCCACCCTGATCGTTGCCGTTCCCACTGGCGTGAAGATTTTTGGTTGGGTTGCTACCCTCTGGGGCGGTAAAATTCGCTTCACATCTGCCATGCTCTTCGCCATTGGCTTGTTGTCGATGTTTGTCATGGGTGGCTTGAGCGGCGTGACAATGGGAACAGCCCCCTTTGATGTTCACGTCCACGACACTTACTATGTGGTGGGGCATTTCCACTACGTCTTGTTTGGCGGTTCTGTATTTGGGATTTACGCTGGAATCTATCACTGGTTCCCCAAAATGACGGGGCGGATGCTGAATGAAACTTGGGGTCGCGTTCATTTTATCCTCACCTTCATCGGTACAAATCTGACCTTCCTACCCATGCACGAGTTGGGTTTGCAAGGAATGCCCCGACGAGTTGCAATGTATGACCCGCAATTTGTCACCCTCAATGAGATTTGTACCATTGGTGCGTTTATTTTGGGTGCGTCCGTGATTCCCTTCACCATCAACATCCTTTGGAATTGGATTGCTGGACGCAAGGCGGGTGATAATCCTTGGAATGCTTTGACCTTAGAATGGACAACCAGCTCGCCACCTCTAGTTGAAAACTGGGAAGAATTGCCCGTCGTCACTCACGGTCCCTACGACTACGGCTTGAACGATCACAGTGCTGAAATACCCCCATCTGCTGCAACTGAGGTAGGTGCTTAGCCAGGGAAGTAAATGCCCATAGTTCCCGTTCTTGTGAGGTGGTTCTTGTGGGGTGGGCAGAGGATTGCCCGCCCTTGATCAAGACGGGCGAGACGCCCGTCCCACAAAACAATCAAAAGCATAAACAATATGGCTATAGCGACAACAACGAGTCCAGTTCATCACGAAGAACATCATCCAGATTTGCGAGTCTTGGGGCTGTTAGTGTTCCTCATTTCCGAATCTCTGATGTTCGGCGGATTTTTTGCTACTTACTTGTTCTTCCGAAGCGGTGCTGAAGCTTGGCCTCCAGAAGGAACCGAAGTAGAGTTATTGTTGCCTACAATCAACACTATCATTCTGGTTTCCAGTAGTTTCGTTATTCACTTCGGCGATACAGCAATTAAAAAGAATGATGTCCAAGGAATGCGGAAGTGGTACAAAATCACTGCAATCATGGGCGCAATATTCTTGCTTGGTCAGGTGATTGAGTACGTAACTTTGGGATACGGTCTGACTACCAACGTATTTGCTAACTGCTTTTACTTAATGACAGGGTTCCACGGTTTGCACGTTTTTGTGGGGCTGTTGTTGATTTTGGGTGTGTTATGGCGTTCCCGTCGTCCTGGTCACTATTCTGCCACCAAACACACTGGCATTGAAATGGCAGAAATCTACTGGCACTTCGTAGACATCATCTGGATTGTTCTCTTCACCCTGCTGTACATTCTCACTAAGTTTTGACATTGGGAATTAGCGATTAGGGATTGGCAATTAGGGATTAGGTATTTCCTAGTCCCTAGTCCCTAGTCCTCAATACCCATTCCCTCAAGGAGATTTCTATGCAAGTTGATGCAGAAAGATTTTCATGGTTTCAAGTTCCAGACGATATCAAACAGTTGTTGATGTTGGCGGCAGCAAATTGGGACAATACTTCAGAATCAGAAAAGTATATTAACCAAGCTTTAGCCAAAACTGAAGATTCGACAGACGTTTTGGTAGCAGCTTATAGATATTTTTTCTATAAAAATAATTATTTAATGGCTTTGCAAACAGCAGTTAAAGTTATAGATAGAATTAAATTATCCGAGCTACTTCCAGATAATTGGGAGCAACTTAAACCAATATTGATGAGTCGCAAAGATGACCCAAAAATAAGACTTTATCTAAATGCTTATGCAGCTTCTGGATTGGTATTGGCAAAGCTGGGAGAAATAGACAAAGCTAAAAAAGTCAGCGCTCAAGTGAAGGAAATTGATGATAAAAATCAGTTTGGAGCAGCAATTTTATATGACATTCTAACACGACCAAGTGAAGAAGAATGAATATAATGTTTAATTTATCATTTATTTTATGGTTGAAAGCTTATGAAAGGAAGAGATTGGCTTGTTACTGAAGACGGACAGTATCAAGTCTGTAAATCTGTGAGAGCATGGGATTTGCTGAGAGATAATTATCGCTTCTATCGATTTCTGACTGAAGTGGAAGATGTTCTTAAGGATGCTGAAGATGAAAGCAGCCATCTTCCAGAAATTCGGATGCTAGTCAGGCGATTGATTATTAACTCTTACTGGGTACAAAGTCGGTATTTAGAGCCTTGTTCTAAAACAGGAATTTCAGTTGTTCTCCTTTATGATGAGTTAGGTTTTCCATTTACCGTGCAAACTGTAACATTTGCACCTGGAACTCCATCGACAATTCACAACCACGGAACTTGGGGTGTTATCGCCGTGTTAAAAGGAGAGGAGAAAAATACATTTTGGCAGCGTACACCCAATTCAGAATTTAAGGACAAAATTGAACGGACGGGAGAGTTAACCTTATTTCCAGGGGATGTTATTAGCTTGGCTCCGAATGCAATTCATAGCGTGGAAGCAGTCGGTGATCAACCAACTGTGACTTTTAATATTTATGGTGAAACTCGTATGCAAGAGCGTTTTGAGTTTGACACCGTTAGCCATTTGGCTAGGAATTTCTAACTCGTAGAAAAGCAGGGGGAGATGAGGGAGTGAGGGAGGGAGGGGGATGAGGGAGATGAGGGGGATGAGGAGGACAAATAACTAATAATTAATTAGGAGAAATTTAAATGGCAAGAGTGATTTTTTATGAAAAACCTGGCTGTAAAGGTGGTACTAAGCAAAAAACTCTGCTAACAGCCGCAGGACATGAGGTGGTAGCTTACAATTTGTTGACTGAACCTTGGACTATTGAACGTTTGCGCTCATTTTTTGGCGATCGCCCTGTCGTTGAATGGTTTAACCGCACCGCCCGACGGGTACAATCCGGTGAGATAGTTCCTGAACAAATAGATGCTGACACTGCCCTGTTGCAGATGCTTCGAGATCCGCTATTAATTCGCCGTCCTTTGATTGAAGTGGGCGATCGCCGTGAGGTGGGTTTCGATGTGCAACTGATTGATGCGTGGATTGGTTTACAGCCTGTAGACGAGTCATTGAAGGAAATCAGCGAAAATCTCATGAGTCAGGATTTGCAAAGCTGTTCCCACAAGCATGGACACAAACATGAGCACAAACATGAGCAAGGTTCCTGCAAACACTAAATAGACCTCTTCAATGAATCCAATTACACCCACAGAGTGTAAGTCTGGGAGCAACGTGGACACACAAACAAAACTTGCCTCTACAAGTTCTCACTGTATAAATCCGCGCAGGCGGACTTAGCTTGTGTAGCCGCGAATTCTATTCGCCTGGTATTCTTGTGTACCAGCGACTATGATGGCTTGGGTGATCACTGAAATGCGATCGCCCTTTTTGCTGGTATTCTCCAACAACACAACCTAAAGGGAGTTTTGCAGTAAGGTTGTAGAGAGATGCGGTCATTATCTAAATTTTAATTACACTGCATAGGTAAATTTTGCGAACACCTATTAAAACTAGAATGGAGATTTTGACGCGATAACCTTTTTCTTTCAGAGGAGTTAAAACTTATGTCAGGACAAGCTGTAGGTTCTGTCAATATACCTAGATTGAGTAAAGGCAATCAGGGTGAGGCTGTCAAGATTTTACAACTGCTTTTAGACAATTTTCATGGCTACTCAGTTGCAGTTGATGGCATTTTTGGTACGAACACAGAAAATGCTGTCAAAGACTTCCAAAATTCCCGTGATTTTGTAAATGACCCTCCAGGAGTCGTAGCTAATCAAACTTGGGAGGCGTTAGCTAATAGACAGTAGGCTCGTTGCAAAAGACAATTGGATGAAAATGAAACCACAGATGGACACAGATGGACACAGATAAATTATCTGCGTTTGTCTGCGTGCATCTGCGGTTCTAAATATCCATTAATCCTACTTTTCTAACAAATCTAATAATTGGCGTTTACAAAAAGTGGGATTGTCCCACCTTTCTATCCCTACCAAAATTGTGGGGATTTTTGTTTTTTTTAGTACGTGAGTATTAGTTAAACAGGCTTTGCAATACACCTAAGAGTCTATTCGTCCTGCTATTGTCAATATTATAGCCGCTGCCATGTTGGTTAGGACAAAGACCGCTACGGATAGGTGTAACCAGCCGCTCTGTTAAATTTGCCAATGTCCTAAGCTGTCTGACCACGGCTATAATAGGGATACCCCACCCCAAGAACGCAAAAGACTTTACACGCTCGCTTCACTGCCAATTGCGCAAGTCCTGTCAACATTTAAACTATCTTTTTAACAGGTTACGAGCTTGGGAAACTTATCCCTAGACATGAATCTGGATACGCTTTTCAGTAAATTCCTTTGGTTGGCGCAGTTCGCCGCGTTCTGCCTGCTGGAGCATTAACCAAATCTGAGAACCTAACAAGTCAATTTCTGTAGTCATGAATTGTTCGCCACCGAAACGGCGAATGTTGTCCGACTGCGCTTTGAGAACAGCAGCATCCTGACGGATAATGCTTGATAACAATAACTTTACTATTGGTCGCATCAGCCAACCAGGTAATCCTAAACGGTAAGTGACAACCACAAAGTTCCGGATGTGGAAATCAGATACTGGGGTCATAGCTTGAGTAACCAACAAGCTATAATTTTTTCCAAATCGGTACTCTACTTGTCCAATAGATGGCAAGATGAAGCGATCAAAGTGGCTGACTTCTGCAGCACCTGGTGCAATAATTCGGGCAGCAAGACCAGTGGGGCGGGGTTCGTCAACATATTCGGTCTCAACACCATTCGGCTGACGCCTGATGACAGCCGTGATTTGCTTTTTTTTTGGTTCGCTGCGGAACAAACCTCTATGAACAAAGGCAGTATGTGGTATATCCGTGACATTTTCTAGAGCAGCTAGGAGGGTGGACTCGTAACAGAACTCTTCACGCCAAGTGGTGTAGCCGTTTTCGTTGACGTTAGGAAACTGGTAGGGAAGAGTTGTTGGCTCTGCGTCAGGGTTCCCAAAAATCCATACGAAGCCGTCTTGCTCAACGACTGAGTAGCTTGATGCTTTGATGCGATTGTTTTCTGGAATACTGCACAAACCTGGCACAGCTTGACAAGCACCGCTACCGTCGAACTGCCATCCGTGGTAACTACATTCAAGATAGCCATCTACAATCCGCCCTTGCGAGAGCGGCATATTACGGTGCGGACATCTATCCAAAAAAGCAGATGCCTTACCGTCTGCCCCACGGAAAAGAACCAGTGGAATACCAAGAACTGTACGTGCCACCGGCTTGTCGCGTAGCTCTTTTGACTGGCACGCAATATACCAATAGTTCGTCAACCGTGCTACTGAGATATGGGTTTTAGTAGGCGGCAAAGTTAGATGCGGTTTTTGCACTTCCATATTTTTATAATCCCATTCCCACCTTTTGGCACAAAACAGTATTTACTTCTATACTTTACACTCAACTTGCGTGTATATTAAAAATAGTTACTGATTCAGTATAATACTGAGTAACAACTTTATTTTGTATTTAGAATTTTTTTTTGGGAAAAAATTAGGTTCACTGGGAATTATAAAAAGCTTTTAGGATGCAAAGTTACCTCAATGGCTAGCAAGCAAAATTTTGGAGCAGTGGTAATAACTGGCGCATCAAGTGGAATAGGTGAAGCCTGTGCTATTTACCTTGATAAGTTGGGATACCAGGTATTTGCTGGTGTACGCAGGGATGCTGATGGTGAGCAGCTCAGACGCAAAACCTCAGTTAGACTTACACCGCTTTTGTTAGACGTTAGGGATGAAGCATCGATTATGGCAGCTGCAAACACTGTGAGTGCGGCTTTGAACACTGTTGGTCTTGCTGGTTTAGTCAACAATGCTGGTATAGTCGTTGCAGGTCCACTCGAATTCCTCCCTGTCGCTGAGCTAAGAAAGCAACTCGAAGTGAACGTAATAGGACAGATAGCAGTCACGCAGGCATTTTTACCACTTTTAAGAAAGGCTCAGGGTCGTGTTATCAACATTGGTTCTGACAACGGCAAGGTTTCTGTGCCTTTTCTGGGTCCCTATTGCGCTTCAAAATTTGCAATGGAAGCGCTTACAGACGCGCTTCGCATGGAGCTGCAACCTTGGGGTATTGAGGTTTCGATCATCGAACCTGGCACTGTCACAACGCCAATTTGGGAAAAGTCCTCAGATTTAGCCGATGATATCTGGAACAAATTGCCGCCTCAGGCGCACAAACTATACTCAGCTGCTGTAGATGCTACTCGTAACACAGCAAACAAGTTAAGTAAAAATGGTTTTCCTGCTGAGGTAGTAGCCTTCGCTGTTGCCCAGGCGCTTACTGCTAAAAAACCAAAAACTCGTTATGTAGTAGGACTCGATGCCCAAATTAATATCTGGCTCGCCAAAATTCTGCCCGATCGCCTGCTTGACAAACTGATTATTCAATACCTTGGTTTACCGAAAAATCCCTGAAAAAGTCCTTCAGCCCAACTATTAGCTCCCTTTTCTTTTAGGCTTGGCAAAAACAATAACTCCTAAAAATTCCTTTAAGGTTTCCCGCAAGGTTTTTTTAACGTATTGCCCACAGTATAAAGGGTTTGAGAGTCCAAGCTACCTCGTAAGCTAAACGCTCATGTATGGGTAATTTTGCCAGTTTTGCCAAAATTTTTGTAGGCTCTTATTTTGGCGAAGGTATTGTTAAATCAGATGTGATTGTTTGGTTTGAGTGGGCGCGGCGAGAGAGGATTGTGCTGGCAATGTCGGGGGGAGATCATTCGGAACAAGAATTGCATATTGGAACCAAGTAACATGATTAAATATGAGAGATTATGGCAGCGAAAAAACCATGATTGCTAAAGAAGAAATTACTATCAAAGTCCCGTCTGAGGTAGCACAGGCATACCGCAATGCCACGGAAGAAGAACGGGAACAAATTGAAGCCCGGATTGCAGTGTTACTAAAGTCTTCAATGACAAGCAAGCTTGAAGCCATTGCCAAGCTCAGGCAGACAATGGATGAAATTGGCTTCCGAGCCGCCCAAAGGGGTTTAACCCCAGAGATTTTGGAGTCAATCTTGAATGACGACGAATAAAATCCGGGTTGTGTGTGATGTCAATGTCATCATTAGCGCGGTGTTATTACCAGGGAGCAAACCAGATCGCGCACTCAGAAAAGCTCAAGATTTAGGAGAATTGTTGGTGTCTGAGTCCATTTGGCTGGAGCTAGAACAGGTACTCGCTCGACCCAAATTTAATCGGTACATCACGCCAGAAGAACGAAACGATTTCCTGGTGGATTTGTCCGAAACTGTACAGTTCATTAAAGTGACTGAACAGATTAATGAATGTCGAGATCCAAAAGATAACAAATATCTGGAATTAGCACTCAGTGGAAAAGCAGAATGTATTGTGACCGGAGATGATGATAAGAAGAGTGCTAAATCCCTGGAGGGGAATTGAGATTCTGACTGTTCAAGAATTTTTAGAAAAGAATTAGGGTTGCGATTCTGGATAGAGAGTGAGTTAAGTGGCAGAGGTAGTAATTAAATTCAGTTTTTTTCTATCTCACATATCTGCTGTATATTTGACTACAACTATACTGTTTTGGAAAGTGGGAAAAGTGGGTTTGTTGGGATGTTTTATGTAAAGTATTGATAATACTATTGATCAACTGTAAGTTGATGAATGAAGTATATAGTTATCGATTTAACAGATTAATGTCACCCGCTCAGAAACTGCTATCAAGTCTGCTCAAGGAGTTGTAATTTTTTGAGCATTCCTTACAAGGCGCGAATTAGCGATCGCATATTGCAAACTCTTTAAAGAGTAAAACATTCTACATAGTAATTGATTCCTATCTTGATAGAAGTAACGTGCTCCAGGCTTAGTTTCTACTTTACTTGGTGTTTTTTAAGATTTTATTAGTACATATGTACTAATAAAGAATTGGGTGCTTCAGCTTTTGTTCGTTATTTAAACCACTCAGGAAAGCAAATAGGCAAGCAAATTAAGACCGCCCAAAAACGTCTGAAACAACCAAATATCGTGAAGCATATTATAGTGATTTTGTACAGTGTGTAAGTCCTAGTACACAAGTATCTCAAGGTCTGTCTTGAGTGCCCGCAAGTTCAAATTTATAGTCATCAGATGGGTGATCTTAAGTAGAAGTAGAAGAAATTTCATTCTTTGGATGTAACTTGAGAATTTTAGGGAGTGTATAACAACTTGTTTTCAGCTAATTTGCTTAAATTCACCACTTTAGTTGACCTTTTAAGAGACAAAGCACTCAACCAACCAAGTCAACTGGCTTTTACCTTTCTAGTGGACGGAGAAAAAGAAGAAGTAAGCCTAACTTATCAAGAGTTAGACCAAAAGGCAAAAGCCATTGCTGTGGTGCTTCAAAGTATGAAAGCCACTGGAGAAAGGGCACTCCTGCTTTACCCACCGGGACTAGAATTCATTGCTGCTTTTTTCGGGTGTCTTTATGCTGGAGTCGTTGCTGTCCCTATATATCCACCCCGACGCAACCAACGCATGACAAGGTTGCAAGCTATTGTAGCTGACGCACAGGCTTCTTTTGCGCTCACCACAACATCTGTTTTCACGAGCATAGAACGCAGCTTAAAAGAAGAACCAGAACTAGCAGCTTTGCATTGCATAGCCACTGACAATATTGCCAGCGACCTTGCTCCTGATTGGCAATCTGACAAAATTAGCAACGACACACTGGCATTTCTTCAGTATACTTCCGGCTCCACTGCTGCACCGAAAGGAGTGATGGTGAGCCATAAAAATCTACTACATAATCAATTATTAATACAGCAAGGATTTCAACATACAGAGCAAACGATTGTTGCCGGCTGGTTGCCTCTCTACCATGACATGGGCTTGATTGGAAATGTGCTTCAGCCCCTTTACTTAGGTGTTCCATGCATTCTCATGTCTCCGGTAGCTTTTCTGCAACGTCCTCTGCGTTGGTTGCAAGCAATTTCTCGCTACAAAGCTACTACCAGTGGTGGACCGAATTTCGCTTATGACTTGTGTGTTCGTCACATTACTCCCTCTGAGCGGTCAGATCTCGACCTAAGTAGCTGGGAGGTGGCTTTCAATGGAGCCGAAACGGTGCGTGCCGAAACTATAGAACGGTTCACAAATGCTTTTACCCAGTGTGGGTTTCGCCCTGAGGCATTCTACCCATGTTACGGGCTGGCAGAGGCAACTCTGTTTGTTTCTGGTGGACGAAAAGCAGAACCACCTGTAGTTCAATCTGTCGAGATAGAAGCGTTGAAGCAAAACCGCGTGGTTCTATCTGGAGGAGAAAATGGTAAAGTCCAAAAGTTAGTTGGCTCTGGTAAAGCCATACTGGAACAGCAGATTGTGATTGTCCATCCTGAGACTTTAAGAACCTGTTCCCCTTCGGAGGTGGGTGAGATTTGGGTGTCAAGTCCTAGTGTGGCTCAGGGGTACTGGAGGCGATCGCTTGAAACTGAAAGCGCCTTCCAAGCTTACTTGCATACAGGTTCCAGTCCGTTTTTGCGTACAGGAGATCTAGGATTTTTGCTGGATGGAGAGCTATTCGTCACAGGTCGGCTCAAAGACCTGATTGTCATCCGGGGTCGCAATCACTACCCTCAAGATATTGAACTGAGCGCAGAAAAAAGCCACCCAGCTTTGCGAGCAAGTGCAAGTGCTGCATTTTCAGTTGAGGTTAGTGGGGCTGAACGAGTGGTGATTGCTTGTGAGGTGGAGCGGAGTTACCTTCGGAATGTGGAATTGGATGAGGTAGCAGGGGCTATCCGTCAGGCGATATGGAACTCACACGAGTTGGAAGTTTATACCGTGTTGCTACTAAAAACTGGGAGCATACCGAAAACTTCTAGTGGCAAGATTCAACGCCTAAATTGCAAGGCTAGCTTTTTGGCTGGAAGCCTAGATGTGTTGCATACGTTCAATTCAAATAAAAATTCAAATAAAACAGTAAAAAATATTTCTGAGCAAATCACTACAGAACCTCTAATTGACTCAGAGCCACAAATGTATTTATCTGTCGGGGAGACTAAAGTTGCCGCAACTTCGGAAATCAGCAAACAGCGGGCTAATGATGTTATTAACTGGCTTCGCAGTTACGGGGGCGATCGCATTAACTCTCGTCTGATTGATGAGCGACGTTGTATACCACCCCATATAGTACTTGATTTAGGAAATCGCGGCATTCTGGGGATGCAAGTAGCTGAAAATTATGGAGGACTTGCACTCAAAAACCGCGACACCATGCGCGTTATTGAACAAATTGCCGCCATCGATTTGACGCTTGCTACCTTTGTGGGTGGCAATAATGCTTTGGGTATTCGTCCTATCCAACGTTATGCCACACAAGCCTTGAGAGATGAACTCCTACCCGTGCTAGCCTCAGGTCGTGAAATGGCGGCCCTTGCAGTTACAGAGCCTGGTGCAGGCTCGAACCCCAAAGCGATCTCAGCCACAGGTGTGGCAAATGGCAAGGGTGGTTGGCAATTGCATGGAACCAAAATTTGGAGTGGTTCTGCTTCTTGGGCGGGTGTGATCAACGTTTTTGTCCAACTCCTTGATGCTAGCGGGCAATCGAGTGGCATGACTGGTTTTGTTGTGCGTCAAGGAACACCAGGCTTGCGAATTGGTCCTGAAGCTCTAACGATGGGAATGCGTGGCATGGTGCAAAACACCATCTATCTCAATGATGTTCCAGTAGAGCCAAGCCATCTTCTCTGGCGACCGGGAGCAGGTATGGAAGTCGCTCAGGATACATTTATGTTCGCCCGATTGGGCTTGGGGGCAATAAGTGTCGGCGGTATGAAGCGAGTTGCACAGCTCATGCATCGCTATGCAACTCGCCGTTCCGTTGCTACTGGTCGTCTCTTGGACAACCCAGTCACACTGGCACGCATGAGTGACCTGACAGCAGCCATTACAACAGTGGAAACACTGGTTGCTTTGATAGCCGAGTTACTTGATGCGGGACATTCTGTTCCGGAAGAAGCGTTTGTAGCCTGTAAAACTTCGGGACCAGAATTTCTGTGGTGGGCTGCTGACACCCTCGTTCAACTGCTGGGGGGTCGTGGCTACATGGAAAATAACCTTGCACCACAGCTCCTTCGGGATGCCAGACTTTTTCGCATATTTGAAGGACCTACTGAAACTCTGAATATGTACCTGGGGTCGAGAGTACTTCACAATAGCAAGGAGCTACATCATTTTCTGTCTCATACTCTAGGAGCATCAGGTGTCTCAAATAGTTTGAAAGATGCTGCCGAACGAATAAATGCACGCTTTTTAGGGTCAAATCGTTTCAATGAGCGTTCCTCTGCGATTCGTTGGGCATCTGTTTTCATTGGCGAAGTTGCCACCTATGCAATTTTGCTTGCAGCAGTTCACAAAGCATATCAGCGCAACCAATCGCAGCAAATACGACGCGCTGTGGAATGGGCGCAGATGAAGTTTGACATAACACTCAATAGCGCCCTGAGCGGCACATCAGCTGAATCTGTACTGCTTGGTGCTCATGAGACAACAGATTTTGTATCCAGCTATGCTGAAGCGATCGGCGATTTGGAACAAACACTTGCAGGTGAAGATAATACTCTAGACGAGTTACTTTGCCGCAACCCATCAACAGCAAGTCAGACTCTGATAACTCACTCTCCGGAAACTGTAAGGTTAGAAGGTAAAGTATCGCAAACAAATTCCATAATTTCTCCCTACACTACTAAATCTATTGAAAATTGGCTAGGAAAATGGATAGCGAATGAATTAGAAGTAGAAGTTGATAAGATTAACCCCCAAAAGTCTTTTGCTGAGTATGGTCTGGATTCAGTGACAGGAGTCAGGCTGGCAAGTGACTTGAATAACTGGCTAGGACGTGAAGTTTCTCCGAACACGACTTGGGACTACCCCACCATTGCCACCCTTGCCCAGCATTTAGCTCAAGAAGTTGATATCCCTACTTCAACTGACTCAGTTGGTGTAGATGAAGTGTCCCAAACAACAGCTGTATACAAAGAATTGGCATTAGACTCCAAATTTCAAAACGGGAATACTCCACTGCAAAAAGATTCAACAGACAGTGACATTCCACCCGAATATTATAATTTCGACCTGTACCCAGAGTACCGCAATCTCCGACAGCGACTTGCAGAAATAGAATTGATGGGTGGGAATCCGTATTTTCAAGTGCATCAAAGGGTATCTAATAACACAACAATCATCAACGGGCAGGAACTCATCAATTACTCCAGCTACAACTACTTGGATATGTCTGGCGATCCGGTTGTGTCTGGTGCAGCCAAAGAAGCGATTGAACGCTATGGCACTTCTGTATCGGCAAGTCGTGTTGCATCAGGGGAAAAACCCTTGCACCGCGAGTTGGAAAGAGAACTGGCAAATCTTGTAGGTTCTGAGGATTGCATCGTCTATGTAGGCGGACACGCAACGAACGTAACGACTATTGGTCATCTGTTTGGACGGGATGACTTGATCTTGCACGACTCACTGATCCACAACAGCATCATAGAGGGCTGCGCGTTGTCTGGAGCCAAAATTCTCCCGTTCCCCCACAACAACTGGCGCTCACTCGATCAGCTGCTGTGTGAGCGACGATACCAGTTCAAGCGGGTACTGGTTGTCATTGAGGGCGTCTACAGCGTGGACGGCGACATGCCCGAACTACCAAAGTTTATCGAAATCAAGAAGCGCCACAAAGTATTTCTCATGGTAGATGAAGCTCACTCTATAGGTGTGCTAGGAAAGCAAGGTCGCGGCGTCGGGGAGTATTTTGGAGTAAATCCTACTGATGTAGATTTATGGATGGGTACGCTTAGCAAGTCTTTTGCCAGCTGCGGTGGCTATATTGCAGGTAGCAAAGCTTTGGTAGAATACCTGAAATACACTGCTCCAGGCTTTCTGTATAGCGTTGGCATATCTCCACCTAACGCTGCTGCTGCGTTGGCTGCCATTGGGGTTCTCAAAGCCCAGCCAGAGCGAGTGGCGCGTTTGCACGATCGCGCAAAACTCTTTCTGGAACTGGCTAGCGAACGAAAACTTGACACGGGTATGAGTAAAAACACACCAGTTGTGCCCGTGATTGTGGGGAACTCCTTACAATGCATACAACTTTCACAGGCACTTTTTCGGCGAGGCATTAATGTCCAACCCATGATTTATCCATCAGTGGCAGAGAACGCTGCGCGTTTGCGCTTCTTTATAAATTGCACCCATACAGAGGAGCAGATCCGCTTCACAGTGGATGCGATCGCCCAAGAATTTGCCAAGATTCGTTTTGAGTATAGTGCAATACAGTTCAGTTAAGACTCGATCCTCCCTAACCCTCCTTAAAAAGGAGGGAATTAAGCCCCCCTTAAAAAGGGGGGTTGGGGGGATCAACAGAATTGAACACTGCTAACTGAACCGTATTGGAATATAGTGTGCAAGATTTAGCTTCTTCTACAAAGGAAAGCAATTTATGAGCAAAACGTGGAAAAACTGGTCAGGATTGGTCAAGTGCCAGCCGAAGGAATTATTGCAACCATCCAGTCTCAACGAACTAGCCGAAATTGTCCGCTCCCATGCAGAATCTGGTCGGTCACTACGCGTAGTCGGTAGTGGGCATTCGTTTACACCGATTGTCGCCACCAATAGCACAATGATATGTCTCAAAAACCTACAAGGTATTGAGAGTGTTGATCGCGAAAATTACGAAGCTACCGTACTTCCCGGCACGAAAATTTACACTCTCGGTAAATTGCTTGCCAATTTTGGTATGGGACTGGAAAATCAAGGTGACATTGACTCTCAGTCTTTGGCGGGAGCGATCGCCACAGGAACTCACGGTACTGGCGCGAACTTGGGTATCATGTCAACCCAAGTCGTAGGTATAACATTGTTGACCGCCGACGGCGATATCCTGGAATGTTCTGCTGCAAACAACCCGGATATTTTCAAAGCGACTCAAGTATCACTTGGTTCTTTGGGTATACTTGGGAAAATCCAGGTCAAACTCCAGCCCATTTATCGGCTGCGTGAAGTTAGGCATACCAGCGATTTGTCAGCTTGTTTGGATCGACTTGAGGCTGCTTGTCGCCAACACAGACACTACGAGTTTTGGTGGTTTCCCCATACAGATCGTGTGTCAATCAAAACACAAGATATGACTGACGCACCGATGAAAACCTCCCAGATAGAACACTTGTTAAACGACGTAATTTTGGAAAACGGGGTTTTTTGGCTGTTGTGCGAATTGTGCCGCAACTTTCCGTCTCTGTGCAAGCAGGTCAGCAATTTATCAGCTCAATTGGTTTCCGAGGGAGAAACCACAAATTACAGCTACCAGGTTTTTCCCACACCCCGAAGCGTCCGGTTTTATGAGATGGAGTATGCAGTACCAGCAGAGAAAGGACCGGACTGCTTGCGCGAGATTAAGGAGTTTGTCGCCCGCAACGATATTGCCGTTCACTTTCCAGTCGAGTACCGTTGCGTAAAGAGCGATGATATTTATCTAAGTCCCGCGTATCAGCGCGACAGTGCCTTTATCGCCATTCATATGTACAAGGGTATGCCTTACAAAACCTACTTTGATGGAGTTGAAGCTATTTTTAAGAACCATCAGGGTAGACCTCATTGGGGTAAAATGCACTCGCGCACAGCTTCCGAACTGAGGGAACTATACCCTATGTGGGATGAGTTCCACTCCATCCGTCACAAACTCGATCCCACAGGCGTCTTTATGAACGATTACTTAAAACGGATATTTGGCGATTAATATCAGCCTTTCTCAGATTTTTGAGTCAGATTATCTATCATATGCTGCACTTTGACAGCGAGTCGCGATCGCTGACCAGGATCTTCAAACTTAAGCCTAAAAATCGATTCCTCAATACAGTAAATAGCTCGGCTAAATTGACCCATACTGGAATGTTCTTGCTCGATCTCACCGATTTTTCTCCCACCTAGCCATTCCAGCAAGGATTTTGAAGCCAAATTCTCCATAGGTTTGTGGACAAGTCCTGCCAAAATGAATTGATGTTGGTCAAATAGGATTTTGGCCATAGCTAAAGCTAAGGCTGGAGCATACAATTTGTATGCCTTACTCGGCAGAACTGCTATCTGCTCGCAATAACTAACCTTGGATTCCAGAATCTTTTCGGCAGTCGGGTCATTCCATTGAACACTTTTTCTCATATCCCATAGAGGGGTTCGATGCAGCGTTTCATTGGGAATACCAATGGTAAACCCCACTGGGGCATTAAGGCGAAGGTCTTCTAGCACCAGTACATACGCCTGTTGGATAAAAAACAAATACTCCTCTCGATTTGACTCTTCTATGAACCCTCCTCGGTTCATGTCTGTGGCTGTTGCAGGGAGAATCAGTTGTGACTTGATCGAGAGCATTTGCTCAACATCGTCCTCTGTTGCGAAGCGAAGTCTCATAATCAAAAGGTTTTTCCTGTATTTGTAGTGATCGTTTTTATCTTCAAAAGCAGCTTATTTCTGTAGTGCCTTAAATTTCTCTTCCCATTTTTCATGATTGGTTTTAATACCTTGAAACAAAGGGGATACGGAAATTAGATATAATACTAACCCGTTAACTAGCGACAACGGAAATCGCAGGGGTCTAACGATGTCGAGCCACAGGACAACTCTGTAATCATCGGTATCGTTCCAGACTTCGTGAGGGAAAGTGTCATCAAAAATTAGGCTCTTACCTTCTTCCCAATAAGCAGTCTGGTCACAAATCCGAATGCGGCAATTCATTTGAGGCTCTGGTACTCTAAGTCCCAGATGATAACGAATGACTCCTTTGATTTTGCTGTAGTGTTCGGGAATATGTTTTCCGGGTGCCAGGATGGAGAAAAATGCTAACTTCATTCCTGGAATTTTCTCAAGCAATTTGGTAGTTTCCGGACACTGCTCACAGTTTTTTTTAGACTTGAAACCATAACTGTAGAAAAGGTAGGTTTTCCACATATTGTCGCCAGCAAGATGGCGAGATCGAGGATAAATATCGTCCAAGTTTGGCAGTGCATCTGTGTATTGCATTACCTGGTCAAGCTCTTTACGAATGACTTTCCAATTCGCTTCTAATTCATAAGCCCACGGAAACTGACTGGTTTCAAAAAAGATAGAGTCTCCCACCAGCGAATACTTAGGAATCAGCAGTGAAAACTTAGGAAGTAGGAAATTCTCTAGCTTTTTGAATAATGTACTAACAAAACTTTTCATCTTTCCTCCGCGACATACCCCGTCCCTCTACAGGGCGGGGAGGAATAGTGGGTCAAACTTGATTTCACTTTTCTTCTGAGCTTGTACTCAATTCGACTTATTGACATTTGAGTAAGTATAAAAAAATATATACTGAAGATAACGTTTTGTCTACTCAAACTGTATTTACTCGGATATTTTGTGGTTAGTTACACTTATTTAAAGTAAGTATAATCTTTAAATATTTTATCTGTATATTTTTCAACTAAAAATGGCATCTGAAAATCATCCGAATTTACATATGTAGGATAAAGGGATGACGAAATATACCACAACCCCCAGACTACAAGTTTTTATCATTACCTGGTTTGGGCAACTGGTCTCGCTTATTGGGTCAGGACTCACTGGTTTCGCCCTAGGCGTTTGGATTTTCCAAAAAACAGGCTCCACGACACAACTAGGCTTGATTTCTTTGTTTACTACCTTGCCTGGTATTGTATTCTCACCTATTGCGGGTGCGCTCGTGGATCGCTGGGATCGGCGCTGGACAATGATATATAGTAGCTGTGGGGCGGGTCTGGCTACGCTGTTTATTACACTGCTATCCCTGACCCAATGGCTTAACGTTTGGCATATCTACCTTGCCATGTCCGTCATTTCGGTTTGCAGTGCCTTGCAGTATATAGCCTATACTGCCGCTACCACGTTGCTTGTCCCTAAAAAGCACCTTAGTCGCGCCAGCGGCATGGTACAAATTGGGGAGGGAGCCACACGGATTGTTGCACCAGCACTAGCAGGCATACTGGTTTTGACGCTCCGAATTCAGGGCGTCCTCCTCATTGACTTCGCCACTTACCTGTTTGCCCTCGCTACGCTGTTGATGGTTAAGTTTCCCAAACCCGAAACTTCTATCGAAGCCCATGTGGCGAAAAGTTCGCTGCTGCGCGAAGCTTTCTATGGCTGGACTTACATTACTGCACGTCCAGGTCTGTTGGGGCTGTTAGTGTTTTTTGCTGCCAGCAATTTTGTATTGGGAATGGCTAGCGTACTAATTACACCAATGCTACTGGCTTTTGCTTCACCCGCAGTACTGGGCAAGGTGCTATCAATTGGCGGTAGTGGTATGTTAGTCGGCAGTATTGTCATGAGCGTGTGGGGAGGTCCGAAACCACGCATATATGGCATATTCTACTTTGCAATGCTACAAGGAGTTTGCATACTCCTCATCGGGTTGCGCTCCTCTATACCACTGATCACAGTCGCAGCCTTTGGCGTTTTTTTTAGTGTGCCGATTATTGCTGGCTGTATCCAAGCCATCTGGCAGAGCAAAGTATTGCCAGAAGTGCAAGGACGGGTTTTTGCTGTGGGGCGAATGATGACTGGGTCGTCCTTTCCACTCGCTTATCTCTTAGCAGGACCCTTAGCTGACTATGTTTTCGAGCCACTCCTGGCTGTTAATAGCCCCCTAGCCAGTAGTGTTGGCAGGATTATCGGCGTTGGAGCAGGGCGGGGCATTGGATTGTTATTTATAGTGCTGGGAACCATGACTATTTTAGCAACTGTTTGTAGTTATCTATACCCACATTTAAGGATGGTAGAGAAAGAACTACCGGATGCATTTCCGACTCATTAACCTTATCGTCGTAAGTCCCGCACTATAACGGTACTCCGTGAGCGTGGCGGGATTCCTCTGGCGGGAAACGACGAAGACATCTCGGACTATCATTAACCGTCAGGTTAATAAGGGAGTGGGATGGCTGAGGAGTTTCCACTCTCCGGGAACTTAAAACGAACAAAAAAGTTTAGAATAGTAACATTAGAGCCTAGCGCTCCTCAAAAAACATTGGTGACGACCAATGAAGCAGGAAATTTCTACGAGGCGACTTGTAGAAGCCACCACGCTCATTCGGTACTCCGAATCAGTGGTGGGAGAACGTCACGTGGATTTGATTTGCACGTACAAAGCCCGCCTTCGCAGCGATGCTCACTCTTGGAGCCGCCCCTTGGGCGATCGCGCCATATATGCCCGAAGGCTTTTTAAAAGAAACCCTTACCCCACCCAAATCAAAGATTATGGCTGGGACTGCGCTCAACATTTCTGTTCAAATCGAGCAAAAATATTGTTTTTATATCCTCTTTGTGGGGTAGGACAGCGACATGACTGACCATCTGCATCATAGGTTTGCTATGACTGCTAGATTTTGGTAGTGAGCGAATCGTTAAGAGTGGTAATTCCACGATATCGGGCGGTTCATCTACCGAAATTCCATAGAGTTCCCCTTGGGAATCGTGTGTAACCACCATAAAAGATGGGTTATCCACGCAGTGATGTAAACCATCTAAGCCTAACTGTTCATGCAAGTCCAAAACCTTAATCATGTACTTGCCTATCTGAACTAGCCCCATTGTTGTTAGCTTTTTGCTGTTTGCAGATGAAAAATTTACTACCTTCAGCACATCGCTAATCGGCAGCGCTAGGAGATAATCTGCAATCTTAAAAACAATAAACTTGCCTGTTTGTGACTCGTCGTACATTATCCTCTCCTAGCGGCAACTTCAGTATTTTTTTCCAAGATATCTCTCAGTGTCTCCAACAGCATATGCTCTAAATAAGGTTTGGTAATATAACCGTTTGCCCCCAACTGGGAAGCAAGCAGGCGGTGCTTCTCACTACTTCGGGAAGTCACCATAACTACAGGAATATCAGCCAAAGCACGGTCTCGCTGACGATTTTTCAGAAACTCAAACCCATTCATACGTGGCATCTCGATATCGCAAAATACCAACTGGATGTTTGTATGGTATCGAAGTTGTTCAATCGCTTCGTAACCATCTTTTGCCTGAAGGACTTGGTAACCAGCCTTCTGTAAGGTTAAAGCCAGAGTTTGGCGTACTGTAATTGAATCATCCACTAAGAGAATAGTTATCTTTGGTCTTTCGTCATAGTCTGAATTTGGTGATTCTGGTAACGTAGCACGAGCTGAGGATAGTAATCGCGGCTGCTCTATTCTGGAAGTGAGGATGACGGGTGTTGAACTAGCTAAACTGCTATTGGTACGATGATCGGTTTGCTGTTCAGACAAAGATTCCATCAATGTTGATCCATCAAGTACCAATGTCAGGCGACCATCAGCAAGAATACAGCTTCCGTAGATGTAGCGAGGTGGTACAATCATAGCTCCTAAGGGACGGATAACCAATTCTTGGTCACCAATGAGCTGATCTACTTCTAGACCGAAAAGTTTATCTTGACAACGAATCAGAATAACGGGCATCCCCTGTTCTTTAGAACGGGAATGCTTAGTCTTAAACACTGAGGGTTGAGTGACGGATGAGGAATAATTTAGGGCTTTAGTAAGTTGGTAAATTGGGATAAGTTTCATAGCAGCGCCCTTACCCCACTGGAGGACTTTGCCTCCTTCCCAGGAGCGAATCTGCTGTGCTGTAGGAATAAGAATTTCCTCGATGGAATTGACAAACAAGGCGTAGGTTTGGTTGCCCGCTTCACACAGTAGTAAGTTGGCGATCGTTAAGCCCAAGGGAATTTGCAGTCTGAACATTGTGCCCTGATTGGGTTGAGAATAAACCGCAACTGAACCTCGAATTGTTTGCAAATGAGTGCGAACCACATCAAGACCAATTCCTCGCCCGGAAAGCTCATTGACACTAGAAGCTGTAGAAAAGCCTGGTTCAAAAATCAGCTCCGTTAGCTGGGCTTCATTGAGACTGCGAGCTTGTTCTGGTGAGACAAGTTGACATTCTACCGCCTTGGCACGAATCTTTTCAAAATCTAATCCATGACCATCATCGCGAACTTCAATCACCAAGTACCTGCCCTGATGGTAGGCACAAATTTCAATCTCACCTTTCTCTGGCTTGCCCCGTTTTTGTCGGCTTGTGGGCAATTCAATTCCGTGGTCAAAGGCATTGCGAAGCAGATGCAGCAGGGGGTCATACAGTTTTTCAACCACTGCTTTGTCAACTAAGGCGTCATTTCCACGGAAATTGAGAGTTACTTGCTTTTTGTGTATAACTTCTAGTTGATGCAAGATACGGGGAAAGCGTTCAAACAGATGTCCCAAGGGCAACATCCGGGCTTCCATTAGAGAATCACGGGTATTTGTCAACAACCGACGTTGTTTTTCCAAACTCTCCTGAGATTGGCGAGCAAACATTTCAATGGCGTCGGTAGCTTCTCCTAATTGCACGGCGTCTTCTAGAAGCGACTGAACAAGATTATGGAACTCCTTAGAACGAGTCGTTATAGAGGTTTTGATTTGAGTAGAATACACCGGGCGTGGCAGAATGTGGTGTTTATACGAGGGCAGGGGGTTAACTGTATGAACTCCTATCAGGGATTGAAATAGCTCTAGAGAATCAAAACGTCCATTATCCTGCCCATTGCCAACCAACCACTCTTGTTCTGGGACACTGAACTGGCAATCAGACAAATCCTGTAACTGATTCAGTAACTGCTGATGCTGAATCAGTTTTGTGACGAGTACTCGAACGGTAGCCGACAGTTGTTCGTTCTGGAGAAATTGGCGATTTTGGTTTGTTAACAATTCTCCGATCAAGTAATTCAGTTGTTCTAAATGCTCAACATTAACTCGTACGGTACGAGTTGAGGAGGAGATGGAAGATTGGGGAGGTGGGGAGATGAAAAGATGGGGAGATGAGGACAGGTCTGGTTCATTAGTCCTTTGCTCATTCGCTGCTGGTTCCTCACTATGTAATTCAGTGTCAAGTGTAGTTTGAGTGACTGACTTTTGAGCATCGATGAGTGAATCTTGGGAATCTTGGGGTGAATTGTGGAGTAGTCCGCCCAGTTGTTGTAATGCTAAAGATGGTTGACCGCCTTGACTTCTGTCGCCATTTAGCACGGCTGTTCGTGCTTCTTGAAAGTTTGCCAGAGCAACGCGGGCAATAACTACAGCTTGCTCAGGATAGTTGTCCAAGCCAGCAAGTACCGCCTGAGCTATAGCTTTGAACCCTGGTAAATTCAAAGATTCAGCTAAACCAAGGAAAACCTCTGCCTTAGTCCTAAGCGTAGTGGCAATCTGTTCGGGATCACCAGTAGCTATGGCAGTAGCGAGCTGGTCTAATCCTTGGGTGACTCCGACTTCAAAGATAGACTGCGTCAAGTCAAAGCCCAATTCTTCCGAACTGGGAATGTGATCTTCGTGACTAAAACAGTCTCCTAACTTCTCTTGCAGTTCGGCAAAAATAGCAGCACTTTGGTCGAGAACCTCAGTATCATTGACCAACCCTCCTGTCAGTTCAGTCGTTAGGGGTAAGCATAAACACTCATAAGCCTTGAACAGTAGAGCTTCAATTTCTTGGTCAATCGATAAGTCGGGTTTGCAGATAGCTCTAAAAATATCTTCCAACGTGTGAGCCACAGTATTAATCGTTTCCAAACCGACGCTGGCTGCTGCTCCTTTAAGTGTGTGAGTCGCACGCATCAACGTATAAACTTTGTTGATACTGAAGTTTTCTCGAAGGCTAAACAGTTCTTGTTCTATAACTTGCAGCAGTTCCGGCGCTTCTTGGAGAAAGTAGCGGTAGCTTTGCTCATAAATGCTTGGGTCGTTAGTCATGAGTCATGAGTCATTAGTCATTAGTTATTAGTCATTAGTTATTAGTCATGAGTCATGAGTCATTAGTTATTAGGGAGTACCAAAAAATAAATTATCTATTATGTAGGGTGGGTTAGGCGCACGAGAGTTGAGGTCTTACATACATGATCACTAAAGTGCGCCGTAACCCACCATTGTTTCTGCATGACTACAAATTGGAAATTTTTTTAATTGGAAGTCCCTTAGCACTTAGACAAAAGACAAATGACTAATGACTATTAATCAATTGACCTTGAACTGGTCAGCACTAGCCTGGAGATTTTGAGCCATTGTTAAAAGTTCCTCAAAGGATGTGGAAATTTCAATTGAACCCTCTTTGGTTTGGTTAGCAATAGCTGCGACCTCTGTCATGGTTTGTGTTACTGATTCAATCTGCTGACTTTGTACCTGTGTTGCTTGGGTAATACCCACCACGAGTTGGCTAATTTGGGTTGTGGCTGCAACGATGTCGTTTAGATTGTGACGAGCTTCGTGTGCCTGTGTTGTTCCTGTTGCAACTTGCTGAATGGCATTTTCCATTGCTACGGAAACCTCTGCTGTGCCCTTTTGGATTTCCTGAACCAGCAGTTCTATTTCAGTCGCGGCTTCAGCAGACTGACGCGCCAAAGAACGCACCTCATCAGCGACAACGGCAAAACCGCGTCCGTACTGTCCGGCTCTGGTCGCTTCAATTGCCGCATTTAGCGCCAGCAGTTGAGTCTGAGTCGTAAAGTTGCTAATCAAATTTACGACCTTGGAAACCTTTTGAGAAGATTCTGAGAAGCGCTTGAGGCGCTTACTGGTTTCCGCCACTGTCTCTCTGATGTCAAGAATGCCGTCCACAGTGCGGTTCATCGCCGCATCTCCTTGCTGGATGGTTTGATTTGCCTGTTGAACTGCTTGTTCCACCTGTTGAGCGTTTGTTGTTACGGCTTTCGTGGAATTGACGATCGTTTGGATTTGCTCCAAAGCATGAGTTAGCGACTGAAACTGCTGCTGTGCTTGGGTTGATAAACCAATGACAGAAGATTCGCTTGCTTGAGAGGTTTGGGCGAGTTTCCTTGAAGCTGTTTGCACCTGCATGACGATTTTTCGCAAACTTTGCAGGGTGATATTGTAGGCGTCGGCGATCGTGCCAACTTCTCCTTCTGTCACGGGAGCTCGGACTGTCAGGTTACCTTGCAGTGCCGGTTGCACCGCCGACAGCAACTGCATAACCTCTTGTTGAAGTTGCTCTTTTGCTGCTCTTTCCCTGGCGCTTGCTTCTGTCAATTGCTGTGCCTGAGTTTTCAATTTCTCCAAGTATTCTGCTTGTTGTAAAGCAAGACCAATTTGCACGCCTACCTGAGCTAGTAAATTGACATCTATCTGCTCCCAATGACGCGGTGCATCATTTTGATAAGCTCCTAATAGACCCCAGAGTTGCTCGCCCTTAAAGATGGGCGCAATCATGTAAGCCTTCGTTCCCCATTGTTCTAGCATTTGGATGTGGCATTCCTCATGCCCAGAAGCTCGGAGATCGTCTACGCTGAGAGTTTCTTTGCGACGATACCGACCGCCCCTGGTTTCCTGAAGATATGTATCTTCGGCTCGACCTAGCTCAGTTCCTGCAACTTTCACCCAATCGCTACCAAAATCCTCGACCAAAAATTCACCACTCCAGTCAGGATCAAAGCGGTATATACCTACCCGGTCAGTTTTCAACTGTCTGCGTAATTCCGAAACAGCCATCTTTAGCAGGTTGTCAAGTGAAAAATTCTCCTGAATCAGAGCTAACCCGAGTCGGTAGACCAGTTTGCTGTAGATTGTTCCTTGTTCAAATGACTTAGCTAACTTTTGTGACTGCACACGGAGTTCTTCAATATACTCCGCCTGCTGCAAAGCCACTCCTAGTTGAGTTCCAATTTGCGCTAAAACCTTGACTTCACCGTCTTCCCAGTGCCGTGAGCCGCTGTGTTGAAACGCCGACAACAAACCCCACAGCTTCTGCCCTTGGAATATAGAAACCACTACGCAGGATTTGACTCCAAACTCCTCTAAGGCTTCTACATGACAATCAGTCAGGTTAGCGTTGTAGATATCATGCACGACATAAGGTTCATTGTTGCGGAATCTGCCGCCCTGGTGTTCGTTCAAATAGGGGTCTTCCCAACCACTGCCGACTAATTTAGGCAATCCCCCAAACTCCGACTCTACGATAAAGTCGCCGAAATAATCCGGACGAAATTTATAAATCGTTACTCGCTCTACGCCCAGAAGTTTCCTGACTTCTTGGGTCGTTGTCTTGAAAATGGTGTCAATGTCTGAAGTCTGGCGAATCTTGTTGATAACTTTGGCGGCTGCTCGTTCTCGGTCTGCAGCTTTAGCTACCTGGACGGATTGCTCCTGTAATTGTTTCAGGTACTCGGCTTGTTGTATAGCTATCCCCAGTTGATTGCTAATTTGAGTCAGAACTCTGATTTCACCTTCTTCCCAGTGACGCGGGCTGGAGTTTTGATATGCTGCTAACAGACCCCAAAGCTTTTCTCCTTTAATAATCGGAGCAATGACATAGGCTCTAGCTTGATACCGCTCCAAAATGTTAATGTAACAAGGCGAAAAGCCTGCTTGGTAAATATCGCTGACAACCCTAACCTTTGCTTCAGTGGAAAACTGTCCTCCTTGTGTTTGTTGCAAATAAGTATCTGCAACACTAGTTTTTGTCCCACCCAGAATTTTCACACTGCACTCGCTGACATTGTCTTGCAGGAGCGGATTGTCTAATTGCTCCCGCATCAAAGATGTCCATCCACTGGATACTGATTCGGCAACAAATTCCCCACTCCAATCTGACTCAAAGCGGTAGAGCACGACACGCTCTGCTTTGAGGAGATTTCGGACTTCATAAGTTGTTGTCTTGAAAATGGTGTTGATGTCCAACGAGGCGCGAATTTTGTCGAATACGATCGCCAACGCTCGCTCCCGCTCTGCTGCTTTGGTCATCTGGAAAGATTGATCCCGCAGCTGCTCGAGGTACTCCGCTTGCTGTAGAGCGACGCTAAACTGAGCTGCAATCTGCTTGGCAAACTCAATTTCATCCTGCTGCCATTGACGTGAGCTACTGCATTGATGAATGCATAACAATCCCCACAGTTCACTTCCTTTAAGAAGCGGCACAATCAAGTTTGCCCGGACTTGAAACTGCGACAGAACCTCAATATGGCAATCGCTCAAGTTTGCATTGTAGATATCAGCAACCGCCTGAATTTGTCCTTTGGCGTAGTGAGCGGCATACTGTTCGCCAAAACAGTGGTCGTGAACTTTTGTAGCCAGCGCTGAACTATAGCCTGAGGTCACATCTTCAGATACAAATTCGCCATCATCAAAGCCGGATTCTGGATCAAAGCGAAACACCCCTACCCGGTCAGCGTTGAGGAGCTGTCGGACTTCTTTCGCCGTTGTCTTGAAGATTGTATCTAAGTTCAAAGACTGGCGGATCTTCTCTATCGCTTTGGCTATGACTTTTTCCGTGAGCGCCTGTTTTTGCTGTTGGGCGCGAAATTCTGCTGGCTGTAGGAGTACAGTCAGTTCGGTGACAATCTGGGAAAGCAGGTTGATTTCAGCTTCTTGCCATTGACGGGAACCAGAGCATTGCTGCACCACGAGCAAGCCCCACACTTGCGAGGACACACAGGAGTGCGAACCGTTGTTGAGAGAAGTGTCCGTCACCTCTACCACAATTGGCAGACTCAAGCTAGCTTTGACCTGAAACTGTGTGAGCAGTTGCAGTTGGTAGGGACTCAGAGCTGTTTCGTGGATATCATCTAAGGCTAATACTTGCTGTTGCTGGTAGTTTAGTTGATTTTCATAGCCATTGGCGATGCTAAGAGAGGAATCAGCCCAAAAGGCGATCGCACTCAAGGACTCCCCCAGACTGGGAGTATAACCAGCCACCATCGACTCTGCCAGCACCGTGCCCTGGTTTTCTGATTGGAAACGGAAGATCAGCGCCCGATCCACTTGTAAAACCTTACGAACCTCAGTCACTGTGGTTCTCAACAGAGCGTCAATATTTGCTGTTTGGCGCATCCGACTGACGATGCTGAATAACTTTTGCCGCTCGTGCTTGAAGTTTTGTTCGCAAGCGACAGCCAGATTCGCCTTAAACTGTGTTTGCAATTCTTGAACCCACTTTTCCAGATGGAGAAGTTTCTGATGAGCTTCTGGTTTGACCGCTCCCACCTCTTCAAGGTCTGCTTTGATACCAGTCACTAATTCCAAGGCTTGGTGTGGATTTAACCCAGCTATTTTGCCATTGCCATTCTGCGACGGGGAATTGAGTGTTTGCTCGCTTTGCTCAAAATCCTGTAAGACCATACCTAAATCCTTGGGGTTTATATCCTTATGTTGATCAACTTGGTTTCTGCGGTTATTGAAATAACCGGAAAAGTACTTAGAACTCAGGAGCCAGAATAAACAATTCCCTATTTGAGTATCGAGAGTGAAGTTTTGGTTCTCAGTAAGTTCACAAGCCCATAAATTCGAGGGCATGAAAAATTCTTTATGCAGCTTAAATCCCCCAAATTTCATCGCTGGGGACCCAACTCGTGTGTTCTGCGTTCTGCCCAAGCTGAGTTCTTCTTAAAATCTTTTTAAAAGATATAAGACTTCAAGAAACTCCTGTTCGGTGTATCTGCCACAACTGATACTGAGTAATACCTGTAACATCCAAAACAGTACTGCCATTCGGCAAAGCCCCTAGAACAAAAGGTAGGAGTTTGGGAGGAAATAAGCCCGGTGCCTTACGCTGCAGTTGTTGCAAGTCGTGTAACTCAATGTCATCAACTTGCGGCACTACTAGACCCACAGCATATTCGTTGACTGTAACGACGATCGCTACAGGGGTTCCCGCAGCAGTCAATGGAGGATAACCAACAAGATGGTTTAAGTCTAAAAGCCACAGCATTTCTGCGCGCCAATTACAAATTCCCAAAACGCAACTCGGCATTTCAGGAACAGGTAGAATTTCTGCTAAATTGACCTGGATAATTTCTGCAATTTGCTCTAGAGGTAATAGGGCACTCTCTTGAACTCCAAGGGGAAAGCGAAGCAATTTAGAAAGGTTGGTTTCTGGGGGGAGTGGGTCTAGTCCTAATGGGTCAAAACTAGTCACTGCTAATACAGATTGAAATGACTCCATAAATTCAAGAGCGATAATTCCTAATTAATAATTTCTATGTAATTAACAAGATAAAGAATTACGAAACACTAAATTATGCGCCCACTCCACTGCTGGAAACCTGAAGTCAATTGCTGGATTGTTTGAACTAGGTGTTGCTGGTTTACCGGCTTAGGTATATAAGCATCAGCTCCCAACATCGTACCCCAGAGTTTATCAGCTTCGGTTCCTTTGGTTGAACATATTACCACTGGAATACCCTTGGTATTGGCATTAGTCTTGAGTTCACGGCACAATTCAAACCCACTTTGCCCTGGCAAAATGACATCGAGCATGACCAAATCTGGTGTCTGCAATTGCAGTTTTAGCTGTGCCTCCTCAACGCTTTTAGCCGTCATCACTGTTATCCCTGCTTGTTTGAGGTAAAGCGTTAACACTTGCATTTCTGTTAAGCTATCTTCAACTAAAAGGACTGTAGTCATAAAAAAAAATTCCGTAATACAACAGTATTTATTTTTTAGTAATCTTCTACAAGATTAATGAGAATCCGTAAGTTTTCATTAAATTTGGAAGAGCATTATAGCTGATTTTTCATGATACTAGCTATGAGCAATCAAAGAAAAGACTTACTTAGTTAATAAGAATGCTATTCTTTGTTTTGCTTGTGTTAATTTTTTTCAATGAATAATGGATGACTGCTTGTTAACTCTTAAAGGATGTCAATCTGAACATCTACAAACTAAGCTTGAACTGTTTGTAGAGTTTCCAATTGGACAGGCTTGGGAGTTGGTAGATGCTTTTGTAGGATTTTGAGTACCTTCTCTGCGGTGATGGGCTTTGCTAAAAACCCAGAAGAGCCAACCATTTTTGCACGCACCCTATCTACTATACCGTCATTGCCCGTAAGAATAATCACAGGCGTGTTCTTGAAAGCCGAGACGCGGCGAATTTGAGTACAAATTTCATATCCGTTGGCGATCGGCATAACCAAGTCTAAAAAGATGAGGCTTGGTTTGTACTCTAGCAAAATCGGCAGTGCTGTGACTGGGTCTTGAACATTAACAAACCGATAACCCGCTTGAGCAAGAATGTTAGCCATCTTCAGGCTATCGCTATGGCTGTCATCAATGTGGGCTATCAAGGAACCAGTTTCTTCAGGTTGAACCAAGTTTACGGGTGGAGAGTTAAAGGTTGACTGAGAGTGAGTGGCTTCAACCGGATGAACGAAATCGTATTCCTCAACCTTAGTGGTTCTTGTCAACTGTGGAGTCAGCTGGAGATGAGTTTCTATTAAAGGCTTTGACAAGCGTTGACCTGACGGAGCCAGTATTCTGCTATCTATAGCACCATTAGCTGGGGTTTGTTTTGCGGATGAGGGCGAGGATACCGCTACTGCAACTGGTGTTGGTAAGTCTGGGATGGTTAAGAGTTCTAGAATACCTTGGTCAGCCAGATTTTGTATGATACTTGCCACGGTTGTCAAATTTTGTCTCATCTGTAACGCGATATCCCAAATGGTGTTTTCACCATTGACGAGTTGGCTGAGGCTGAAGAAAGTTTTAGAAGTCGTTAAATTTTGCTCATTCATAGGCAACTTAAAAATCGGTGCCATGTCAGGGCAAAGCGTTCCTAAACCGATATTTTGCCATTGCTTGCACAGATCAACGGCTGCTTGTAACGATTGCTTTACCTCTATTAAGGCAATTGGATGTACTTTTTTAGGCAACCAAAAGCTTCTTAACTTTGAATGACTTACTAGGGTAAATAAAACTTCATCAACAATTTTGCTAATAATGCTTTTTGCCTGCGTTAGGGTCAATTGATTTTGATTGATACTTCCCTGAAGCAAATGATATTCCCATAGTTCATCCTCTTGCCTATGAGGAGCATGAAATTTCACGCTAGGGCAATCTTGCGTCACTGCTCTGTGCCAACGCCGAACGCGGTGAACTCCTCCCGTAGCGTATAACAAACGTCCCAAGAATAAATATAGATGCCACTGGTTATTGCCCGACGACAAAATCAACTCTCCAGTTGCTCGTTGCTGGCTTAACACTGCTAACCTTTCGGCAATACTCGCAAAGCTTGGAAATCCTGGCTGCATTACGTAATTTCCTTTAATAAAAAGTTACCTAATAGGTAAGCTGCACCCAGTTGTTCCCAATTTCTAGCCTTCGGTTTTTACCGTTAAACAGGAATACTCCGGCTATTTTACTTATAGTAGACAAGCGTAATAGAATGTTATATCAGTAATATTACGTAAAAAAAACCATTATATTTTAAATAATTGTAAACGGAATATTAAATGTTGGTGAAATAAAAAGATGAGTTGATTTAGTTCACCCTATGAGTGCAAGAAATGAAGCTATTTAGAGCAATATATTTAACACTTATTTACAAAAGACTTATTTTCCTAATATCTCAGCTTTTTACTCAAAAAATGCGAAAAGCAAGGATATTAGCTAACTATGCTCATAAAATGTAGTGCAAGGATCTTCCACTAAGCATAATGCCAAGAAATAAATGGCCAGCGGTCAAATCTAGATCCTCGACACCCAACTAACCCAACACACAGCTCGGCATTTATTTTTATAGATCACCGAAAAAGAACTCAGAACTCAGTTGTTAGAACTCAGAATTAACTACAAACACGTAGGTTAATATCAGCCAAGTTCTGTACAACTGGCTGAAGAGTAGAGGTCAGAAGCCCCTAATTTTAATTAGGTCGAAAAGAAAAACTCTTTCCGTGGCTGTTTCCCCCGGATTTCTGTGTGGGGTCATTCTGCGTTGTACTTACTCTAAATATGTGCTGACTATGCAAGCAAGATGAATAGTAAAGATTTATATTTGTTAAAAAAGTTAACGAATATTTTTTACGATAGGTTAATAGTATTCCAATACACAAAATTTAATACTAAAAACCCGAACCACCAAGTTAGGGGTTCGGGAGAAAACATGGTATTAATTACCTCTCAGGCACTCAACCAGGGAAGAAAGTCTGGAGAATCAACGTTCCACTAAATCCTGACGTAGCAAGCGCTAACAAGATACTGGTAAAGAAAAGACCTATTTGAGGGCTAGAACCTAGTTCCTTGTCTTCTCGACCACCTGTAAGGAACAAAGACCAAGCTTGGGACGCATTGATAGTCTTAAAGCTATTAAAGTCAGGTCTGAAAACAACAGAACCAAATAGCTCGGGAGATTTGAAATTTAAGTTACTTGTCATGTAAATAATTATAACAATATTGTTGCCAAATTGCTAGTTTTTTGATAAATAAAAATGACTACTTGACTGTCGTTTTTGGTAGAGAGTTGCTTCACATAAGGTGCGAAGCAAGCTACACAAGGTCAGCGCGACTTTTCAGACATCTTCTAAGCAAAACAAAAATCGACGTCTGCGAAAATCTAATCACCGAACCTCCTCGCCCCGGAAGCCCCTGTTTTCTAAACATGGGGAGGAAGGGGCGGGGGAATTTATTCCCCGTCCAAGCACTCTAAAATCCATATGCGTAACCATCTTTTTTGTGAATAGGTATACAAAATCTGTAACTAATACCAGCAACACGACCTGAAGAAGTAGTAATGTCAAAACTACCAGCTTTGCGACACAACACACGACCAACGTACTCGCCCACTTTCTTGCCAGAGGTGACAACAGCTTTTATGATGTCGCCAGTTTTAAAGCCAAAATGGAGTTGTTTGCGTTCTCGATGGCGAGTTGCGAATCCATAGCGATCAGTACCGCACATTTGACGGGTTCCCCAGCCTGTACACTTGATGCGTAATGGTTGTTGGGTTAGCAATTGAATTGTTTCAATATCTCCAACACAAGCTGCATCAATCCAGTGAGATTTATTCAACCCAAGGCGAGTGCGATTGTACTTAGTTTGTCCGCCAGTTCCAGTAGTTGTAAGCAAAATACTTTTCAGTGTACGGAACACACATAAGCGAGTTGCGTTGACAATAGCAGCATCTTTGAGAGGTTGCTTGACCTGGCGCTTAATTTTCTCTAATCTTGATGGATCTTTTTTCAGGAATTCATCAATAGATTTCGCCCCCTTTTTGGTATTGCACCGTTCGCAAGACAGGGTTAAATTACTGACTCGGTTACTACCGCCTTTTGACCTCGGGTGAATATGTTCAATCTGAAGTGGTACACCTTCTTTATCGCAATAGGCGCATTTACGCCTCCACTTCTCTAGAAGATATTCTCGCACTTCATACCCAGCAAGTTCGCCTTGCTGATATTCGACACCGTCAACTTCTGGGTTTTGCATCTTTTGGGTATCAAACTTAACTAATTCCATCGCTATTTGACTGATTGGAGAGTACAAACAAAGCCGTTTTACCCAAGTCTCAATAGTGAGAACGCGGTGCATTAAAGATGGAGGCAACCACCCTTGTGGACGTTTACGATTATCAAAACGCGGTTGACGATAACGAGTTTTGCGATTCCTGCGGCTACAACGCAACGAACGTCTTGATTCCAAAGAATCCTTAATCTGCCATCCCCTATGTTCCAATTCCGCCGCCCAAATAACCTTATCTTGGTCAAGAATTGCGATACCTGTGAATCGACTACCGGGGTCAAGCTTGATGACTAGTGGTCTTGGTGCTGAGTTATCAACCACGTGTTTAAGTATCAGGGTAAAAGGATATATCCGCAGTACAGCGGCTTTCCCTTTAGTGAGCAAAACTCTTGCTCGTGCTGGAGGAATTGGGTTGAGTGGTTGTTTGTTTTTGTCAATAACAAAAACATAATTTTGCATTGCTGCATACTCCTTGCGGGTAAAGTTTGCTTCGACAGTGTTTAGGGTCGGTACTTTCCAAACGACACTGATTTATTCTCCGTAAGCCTGTTTAATCGTTCGGTTCTAGGGTCGCGGGACTAGCAAGCATCCCGGAGTAGGTCTTTAACACTTGCCCTAAACGAATAGTCTGGTCAGGTGGAGTCAACCACCAAGCCCCTGCCTTTTAGGCATGGGGTTGGCGCTCAGCTAGAGAACCCTGACTGGGTCGCAGTTTGAACCTGGCTCAGCAGACTGTGCAGTTTCTCACCCTCGATCACTTCTGTCTCTAAGAGTTGAGTGGCGATCGCCTCGAGTAAGTCTCGGTTAAGCTTGAGCGTATCCAAAGCTTGCTGATGAGCCGTTTCGACAATTTCCTTCACCTCGCGATCAATCGCCTGTGCTGTTTCTTCACTGAGCATCCGACGGGGATTAGGCGCACCATCACCCAGGAACATGGGTTGCTGTCCCTGCTGGTATGCCAAGGGACCTAAGATTTTGCTCATTCCATAGGTCGTCACCATCCGCTCTGCCAGATCGGTCGCCCGCTGCAAATCATTAGCTGCACCCGTAGTGATGCTGCCAAACACAATCTCTTCTGCTGAGCGTCCGCCGAGCAGAGTGGCAATCTGCCCCCGGAGTTCCGCTTCGTCCATGAGGAACCGATCTTCCGTTGGCAGTTGCAGCGTGTAACCCAGCGCTGCCATACCACGGGGTACGATGGAGATTTTCTCGACTCGACCATTTCCCGAAGTCAAGGAACCGACCAGAGCATGACCGACTTCGTGGTAAGCCACAATTTTCTTTTCCTTGTCGTTGAGAACACGGCTTTTCTTTTCCAGACCTGCTACCACTCGCTCGATCGCCTCGGCAAAGTCTTCCTGAGCGACGTAGGAGCGTTGATTACGGGCTGCTAATAGAGCCGCTTCATTCACCAGGTTTGCCAGGTCTGCTCCGGCAAAACCGGGGGTGCGAGTGGCGATCGCCTTGAGATTCACATCCTCACCCAGCTTCACCTTCTGAGCATGGATTTTGAGAATTGCCTCACGATCTGACAGATCAGGCCGATCAACCAAAACTTGACGGTCAAATCGACCAGGACGTAAGAGGGCAGGGTCCAAGACTTCAGGGCGGTTGGTTGCTGCCAGCACGATCACGGTGGCATCTCCAGCTGCAAACCCATCCATTTCTGTTAGCAACTGGTTGAGGGTTTGTTCCCGCTCATCATTGCCGCCGTAGAACCCGCCACTGCTGCGAGATTTGCCGATTGCATCCAGTTCATCAATAAAGACGATGCAGGGAGCTTGCTTCTTCGCCTGCTCAAACAGATCACGCACCCGCGAGGAACCAACCCCAACAAAGAGTTCCACAAACTCAGAGCCAGAGATACTGAAGAACGGCACGCCTGCTTCCCCTGCCACCGCTTTAGCCAGAAGCGTTTTACCAGTTCCCGGCGGACCCACCAGCAGCACCCCCTTGGGAATCCGCGCTCCAATTTGGGTATAGCGCTCTGGAGTCTTGAGGAAATCTACAATCTCAACCAACTCAGTCTTGGCTTCCTCTACCCCAGCCACATCGGCAAAGGTCGTTCTGGCAGATTCCCCCTCCACATAAACTTTGGCTTTGCTCTTACCAATCGAGAGAACACCTTGTGGTCCACCACCACCTCGACTAACAAAAAATTGCCAGATTGCTACAAAGATCAGGGGTGGAATTACCCAGCCTAGAAGACTAGTAAACCAGCCATTCTTCGGCGGAGGGGCAGCGGCAAACTCAACACCCTTCTGTTCTAACAACTTGGGCAATTCCAAATCGAAGATGGGTGTCGTAGAGAACACAGGCCCAGCCTGGTCATTTTCAGTTTTCAATTGGAACCGAATCTCGTTTTGACCGACTTGCACCCGGTCGACTTCTCCTGACTGCACCTGATGGATGAACAAGCTATAGGGGACACCGGGAATCTGGGGACCTAAGACAACAGGCAATATAAAATTTGCGATCAGGAACAAAGCTGCCAGCGCCAGAAAAATGTTACCGATCAGGCGGGAACGAGGGGGAGTACGTTGTTCTTTAATCGGCATGACTATCACCAATGTTGATAATGTGAGATGTTTTATTTAGCAAAAGTGTTTGACTCATGGGCGGTAAGGTTGCAGTAAAGGCAGAATTGCTCATTCACCCCCCTTTCTTACCAACGCTTCGAGTATATTCTTTGTAATCATCAATTGACGGACGATTTCTAACAGGTTTGCCTGTAACTTTTCTGGGGGAATTTCCTTGATTTGCTGGGTATAAAGTACCAGCTTAAACTCTTGTTCAATTGTCAAATCAAAGTCTTGAGGCTCAAGTGTGGGAAGCATAGGCTCAGATCCTTTTTTTATAGTCTTCTAGCGAACAAAGCCCAAGTTCAGCAGTTCCTGGGGAGATGCCAGCAAATCGATCGCCAGGATACATCGCAGCCCCAATCGTGATTTCACTTGCAACAGTGCTAAAAAATCTAGTAACCCTAGAGAGGAGTTAACCGGGTGTAGGGTGACTGATGTTTTATTGATTTTCCTACAGCATGAGTGGGTGCTGTTTCATTTCTGGGGTTATTTGTTTAACTACAATATAAAAAGTAACAAAAGTGTCAAATCTGAATTCCTTTTTTCCGGTCTGGTTTTTTAATGCTATTTTCTGACATCGCCAAGAATCATTCTTGAGGATACCACCTTGTTCAACCTTGAGTGCGATGGCGCAGAGCGCCCGCCTTCTTGCGATTGCGCTCTGCGCAGTGCCCTTGGTAATCGGCTGACGCTGGAGTGATGTGCACCATATTGACAAAAGTGCAATTTCCGTGACGTTCTCCCGCCACCTTTCCGGTGTACCGTTATGGTGGGGGCTTCTACAAGTCGCCTCATAGAAATTTCCTGCTTCATTGGTCTGTACACCGCGATGCCCCAAGAACAACTCATACAGCAACATCCACGTTCCGATACCTCCACAGGCAATTTATACTTTCCTGACGCCCCACGGAAAGTTGTATGTAGCGAATCCTAACGAATTCTATGTCTATTACGTTTCCCAACGTTTGCACTGTTCACCTGTTTTACCAGTCCGTTTGTGTCAAGTGGATGGTCGTCACGCCAGTCCCCTCAACGGGGGGAACCCCCGCACGGGGCTGGCTCACCAATGTTGCCTCACAAGAGCATCTTATTGCTACGGGCATTACAATTATAGACTTTATTGGTTTGTCAAGTATTCCTGGAGAGAGGAGACTTATCAGCCATCCCACTCATTCAATGACCAAAGGTCATTATCAATCGGGGATGTCTTCTTCGTCTCCCGCCGCAAGACCGACCACTCAACGGAGTACCGTTGCAGTGGGGGACTTACGGCGATTTAGTTAACCTGTCACGGGTGGGCTACAACGAGGGACAAAAGTAGCGTAGCTAGTTCTGCACTTAGATATGTCCCAAGTCCCAAACTGGCATTTCTTGATAACAATGGCTACAACGCCAGTAAATACCACCTACACTCATATGACGGAGTAAACCGTATGAGCAGCAAGGGCAACGATGCTGACTCCACATAGGTAGCCAGGTATATGTAGTTGTATTTCCTTGGTTGTTATCAGTTATAGAATGAGTCAGTAATTGGCTCGATTCCTTTAATAAAGCTTGCATTTTTTTATCACAAATTTGGGTTTAAGACCCGCACAAAATATTTTGGCGGTGGGACACACCGTGACAGTCTGTGGAGCGAACGTAAGACAGTCAAGGGGCATAAGTCCAAAGGGCAGTTGCGAAATACCCGTAAGGGAAAGAAACAGAAACCTAAGTTGTGAGTCTTAGGAATCACCGTCCCTTATAGGGCGGTGAGGATGTCAACTACTTTGTATTAATGTCCGACTCATATTCCACTAGAGACAGTGACGCTAACTTGTCGTTGAATCTACACGGATTTATGAAATGGTGTACTTAGTTTTAGCTCTATTAACTTTGGGGGGAGGACACGGCTTTTCTTTTCGATACCTGCCACCACCCACTCGATCTACTCGAGAGCACTAATTAGGTAGTCGAAGTAAGTGCCAACAACGCTTGCATCTTCTCCAGACAACATCGAGGTCGTGATGTTCTTCATAGCACGGACACTTTCGGCAACGGCCTCAATTGGAGTGCCGAGGGATCTGTACATTTGGCCAACACCAACGACCCCGATCTCTTGGATTGGTGTAGCATCTCCAGCCGCAACACTGTAAGTGATCAAGCGCAGGTAGTAATCCATATCCCGCAGGCAGGTGGCAGTCATCTCTTTGCCGTAGGCATTGCCACCTGGAGAAACAAGGCTTGGACGCCTTTGGAATAGTTGGTTTCCAGCTTCTTTAATAATGCGATCGCGCGAGAGAGTTAAAGCTTGCACAAGGCGTAGACGGTGCTCACTGCTCCTAATAAAGATCTTGATCTGCTCCAGTTCTCCAGGGCTGAGATAGCGAACCTCGGCATCTGCATTCACAATCATCTTCGTGATAATACTCATTGACGAACTCCTGAAATTAAATTAGGTCTATCTGAAACGGTTAAATTATTTACCGCTTGAACCTGCCAGAGCAAGCTATGCAATTTCTCACCCTCAATCACTTTTGTTTTTAAGAGTTGAGTAGCGATTGCGATTCGGCGCAGTGCGCGGAGCGCAATCGCCTCCAGTAAGTCTCGGTTGAGCTTGAGCGTATCCAAAGCTTGCTGATGATCCGTTTCCACAGCAGCGTACATTGCTTGGGTGGTTTTACACAGAGGTGAAATCTTCATCTAATTTCCACTCGTGTTTCAGCATCTCTTGATACATCGTTTCCCGAATCATTATGTGCTTATACTGCAAGATCAAGAATTCTTGAGCTTGCTCGCGGGACATTTGCTGCACTTGATCGGTAAAGCAACGGATGCTAAATTCTTGCTCTAAAGTTAGTTCGATAGCCTGATCCATAGCTGCCTCCTCTAACTCAATTAGGGTGAAAACTGTCAGTTCGATGTTGCACTAGTAGTCCTTCTGGTGAACTTGCCGCGGTAAAAGGTAAGGGGTAAAGGGGAAAGGTATTTTATGCCTTACCCTTCTTACCCTTTACCCAGGCTCCACGCATCAATTTTTGGTTGGTGAACTACTAGTACCGCTACCTTGGAAGTAAAAAGCTAAAAGTAAAAAGACTTATACCATAAGCTTTTAGCTGATTTTAGATGGTGGCTTTATTTCCGTCCATGAGTACTAGCTATGTTTTATGGTTAAGTGTTTCAGTGCTCATTTGAACTCTTTACTATACGTGTTACAAGTCCATCATGTCTGTTGGGGTCTTTCTTTTGCTTTTTAGTACCATCAGATTGCTTTTTGGATTTTTTGGCTTCTCTGTTGCCTTTTTTCTCTTTTGACATAATGATTCTCCAATCGAGGTTACTTTAATGTGATCAAACTGTTTAGGGTATATGGTGAAGTTCAATTTCCTACAAGCCAGTCAACAGACGAATCATGCCTGGTCAGGCGTGAGCCTGAGCTAGGAGCGAAACGTCTGTTGCTCGTTTGTCTGGATATTGATTAAAGCTAAACCGAAGCTCATCCATCACGTACTTTTTGGATTTGATGGCGTAGTTGTTCAGCAAGAGCGAATTATTCAATCACTAAACCGCTTTCTATAAATTCTGCTAACTCTTGTTAGCGCGGTGCTGTTGAATCAACAGCACCGCTCTCACCAACGGCAGATTTCTTGTTAGGTGTTAGCTAAAGAAATAATTGGCAGACTCTAAGCGATCATTGTGCATTCTCCCATTAGGCATTTTTGCCCCCTTCAAATTAGCGCCGCTGAAATTGGCTCCTTTGAGTCCAGCCCAGTTTAAATTAGCACTGCTTAAATCTGAGTTGCTCAAGTCTGCGTTGTTCAAGTGCGCCCCACTCAAATCTACCCCACTCAAATTTGCTTTAGCTAGGCTTATCCCTCTCCAGTCTGCCTGTCTAAAATTTCTTTCCCCGGCTGCATATCGCCTTAAAACTTCATTGGCATCCATATTGGTTGCCTCGCAACGTGTAGCGTTCTCGCTGTTTATGTATTTATTATAACTCACAATCTCTTGCTCTAACATTACAAATTGACTACTACGTCGAGGGCGGAAATAAAGCTACCATAAAGGGCCATAAGCCCTTCTCAGTAGCGGAGACGCTGCTTTGTGCCTTCAGCCGGTAAGCGCAAAGCGCCGAGAGTGCCTGCGCTTCGCGCTTATCGGTATCTCCTGAGTCCTTACGGACACGCTGCTTTGTATGCCTGCGGCACGAAGAGCGCACGCACTCACCTCTGTCGGGAAAGCCGTCATTCGCGCAGCGTCTCACCGCTACGCGTCTACAAAATAGACAAAAAGCTTACTGTACAAGAATTCTTACCTTCTACCATCTGCCCTCTGCCGAACTGTACTAGAGCGATCGCGCTAGCAATGTTTGAGATTTGTGAGTCAACTTCAGGAAGCTCTTCTAGCGTACCAAGCCCAAGTTCAGCAGTTCCTGGGGAGACGCCAGCAAGTCAATTGCCACAAAGAAAATCTTGCCTTGAGAATCGAGCAAGAACCGCCATGCTAGGTTTATGCCGACACTGTCACTAAACCAGGGAGTTTGCACTTTACCCGTCACTTTAATCTGGGTAAACCCTCCTTCCGCAGGCTCAGATACCCCCCGCTCAGGTATCAGCTTGAGCCCGTAGCATTCTTCACGCATATACCTAAGGATGGATTCATGACCCACAATCGGTTCTTGGAAAGGGGATTGCAGGGCACCGTCTTCAGCAAATAAAGCCACAGCTGCTTCAAAGTCAAAGGCATTCATATTCTCCATGTAGCTTAGGACAGTAAAGTTGTCGATGCCCTCAATGCTGACCTTAGTTCGGGGTGCGAGATCTTTAGGTGGAACCACAGGTTCTTTGACTTTTTGAGTGCCAACAGTTGGGGCATACCCCATGTTGATCACAATATCCTGTAATACGGCGAGTTGCTGACCCCCTTCAAGTTGACGGATAGCTTGGAGCACACTTGATGCCTTTGCAGACAGTTTATAGCCGGATGGAATCGGAGCAACGATTCCCTCTTTCATCCACTCGCTTAACTGATACCAGAAGCCCAACTTGACATTCGTGCCGAAAGACGAATAGGTACGGCAGAGGTCCGTGTCAGTATGGTTAACGAGATCGCACATAACTTGCGTTTGCTCCAAATCAGGCATCTGCTTGATTTGAGTCAAGGTTTTTTCTGCAAAGACCATGTTGACTACCTGCATAGCAGCGGGAGTGATTGTAACTCCCATCTCGGTATAGGCAAACCAAAGTAAAGCCAACTGATCCTCAGCACTGAGTTGATTGAATGATTCAACGGTCGCTGGAACCGCATCAGCAACTTGAGTGTCAGGAAAAATGGAGCGTGCAGACTCGATAGTAAATGACATTTTTCAAAATCTCCAGAACGTTTAGGACATTGATTTGTTGGTAGTCTTTCAAAAATGGTGATGCTAACTTGCCAATGTTGGATATAACTGCTTTTCGAGACTTAGATCACTATGTCTTGGGACATTACCCAAAATGCGTTGAGCGATGACGTATGAGGACTCTTGGCAAACCACTAAACAGGCAAGCACAGCAAGGAACTCATCAAAATTCAGGGGTTTGGTGAACCACAGGTCAAACCCGGCACACAGAGCACGTTGAAGCATCTTTTCATTGGCATAGCCTGTCACAGCAATGGCTAGCACCACTTCCCCTCGCTCTCCCGCTTTGGTTCTGACTTGTTGAATCAGGGCATAGCCATCCTCGTTTGGCAAGGCAATGTCACTCACCAGGACATCAGGTTGCCATTGCACAAATATTTTCAAAGCTTGCTGGGCTAAAGATGCCGTTTGCACCTCTACACCATAGGGTTGCAGCAGCATGATGATCAAATCGCAGAAATCGACATTATCGTCTACAACGAGTACTCGCAGCCCTGGGAGGGATTGAAGATTAGTAGGAAATCTATTATTTGGATACATCGCAGCCCCAATCGTGATTTCACGTGCAACAGTGCTAAAAAATCTGGTAACCCTAAACAGGAGTTAACCGGGTGTAGGGTGACTGATGTCTTATTGATTTTCCTACAGCATGAGTGGGTGCTGTTTCATTTCTGGGGTTATTTGTTTAACTACAATATAAAAAGTAACAAAAGTGTCAAATCTGAATTCCTTTTTTCCGGTCTGGTTTTTTAAACTGGCATTTCCTGATGGCAGCAGCTACAACGCTCTTTTAAGTTTCCCCAAACGCACGTGACGAAGTAAAACGTCTGAACAGTGAGGGCAAGTATGCCTACTAATCATGGATTGACTGAGTATTAGAGATAGACCACGTTGGCTGCAAGCAGTGATTAGCTCGGTTGTCAATTGCATTGGACTCGTTAATAAAGCTTTCATGAAAAATGATGCCCCTGTCTAAAGGTGTTGACTAAAATACATCCAGACAATCGTGGGGCAGCGACTACCTATAGTCACTGCCCCAGGAATAGTATTAGCTATCTAAGCATTTGCTTACGCAGGAATCAATACTGTATCAATGATGTGGATCACACCATTATCAGCAGCAACATCCGGCGTTGTAACGGTAGAATCATTGATTTTAACGCCTTTGGAAGAGTTAATTTTCACTTCCGTTCCTTCAACTGTTTTAGCTGATTTGAGCTTAACGACATCAGCCGCCAGCACCTTGCCGGAAACAACATGATAGGTCAGGATTTTCTTGAGCTTTGGAATGTCCTTAAGCAATGCGTCTACTGTGCCTGCTGGAAGCTTAGCAAACGCCTCATCAGTAGGCGCAAAGACGGTGAATGGACCAGCGCCTTTAAGAGTATCTACTAGACCAGCAGCCTTGACCGCAGCAACCAGGGTGCTAAAAGAACCAGCATTAACAGCAGTATCAACAATATCAGCCATGTATAGCACCTAGTGAGTGTAGAATTTGTTCACAAGAGTTAGCATGACACCCTGATGTTAGAAATCATGTTTCAGCAACCGTTTGAATAGCGTATAAATTGTATGAATTGTGATAAAAAAGTTCATATCATTACCTAAGAAAGAGAGAGGGCAGAGGGCAGCTATGCTGAAAGAGAGAAATATAATTTCTGTTTCAAAGCAAGTTCTCTGTTCTCTGTGAAGTACCCACCACCAAAACGGAGTACCGTTATAGTGGGGGACTTACGCCGATTTAGTTAAAAGCCCCTGATTTTATTGAGAAAGACATAATAATTTGTTCGCGTATCACCCAAAATTATGCTTTCTAGAGTACTTCTGGTTTTATAGCAGTCCTAAATCATTCGTGAAAATTATAAAGTAGTACAAACATTTTGCTTGCTACTGTAGGCGGTCAAGATGCCCGCACTACAGATTTACGTATTGATAACTTTGATTTTTCACAACTCATTTAGGATTGCTTTATCACTAAAAATAACAATAATAAATCGTTATTTTTCCCATGATTTGAAATATTTCAATAGATATTCAGAACAAAAAGCCAGGTGGCCGTCTTGCTTGTATGATAATTTTATGAAGCTTATATTCAGCTTAGATTCTACCCAATCGTGTTGTTTTTTGTTCCCATAAGACATAATCCCTAATATCTAAGTTTGAGCCTATTGAAGGTTACGAATCCTTCAAAGTTCCACTAATGTTTAGGATATAGGGCAAAGAGCCGTATAAGATTTGGCAACTTAATCGAGGAGAACGAAATGTTCGACTTCAACATCTTGGCTGAATTCTCACGCACTTACTGCATTGGCATTTGTGCCTTTTTAATTCCAGCCAACCTGGTTACTACCTCGCTGACAATGGCTTTTACATTATTGCGCTGTCCAGCTGTTCAGGTCTGGCAAACAGCTGGAATTGCCAGTATTTTTGCGCTAGTGATGATACTGCACGTATTTACTTGGTTCATGATTGGAGTGGTCATGGCTCCCACGTACATTTTGTTGGGGATGGGAAGCATCTGTCTGTTTGCCAATTTAGGGGCGATTCTCCTACGCAGACATTTCACAGCATTTGCATAGCTCTCTTAACCCCTGACTAAACCAGGGTTTTTTTGTTTTTATAAGGAAGGCTAGCTGAAAACCCTTGAGGAACAGCAACGTAGTTGCGAATTCCATACTTCAGGCAAGGGATGAAAGCTGCCGACGTAGGCTTTAGCCTACCGTGATGCAATGTTCTTTTAAGTGTCTTGTAACGTATGAATGCAAGCATGCTAATATAAACATATACAAAAGTTCAAGTATAAGCAAGCAACAGAATAGATACAAAAAGTATCACGTAAGCAAAGCTAACGCTGTCTTCAGTTTGTGAAAGCTTGAACTAAGCAGGTAAGTATGTTTTTGTGAAGCGAGTAGGGAGGGGCACTCCCGAATTAACGCTACAGGACTAGCGACCTCTACTCTAGTTGGTGAGACCAGTCCTGAAGGAGGGTCTCCCGACNCTAGGGAACTGGCGAACCCGAAGGGTGAAAACCTGCGCTTAGCAAGTAACTAGGATGAGTGTAGAATCCTCTCGGCTTTAGGCAGAGGAGTGTCAACAACTCAGATATTGCACCACGCCTTGGCACAGGTGCGGCTATAAAAACATAGACGCCGAAAGGGCTGCTTCCTGCAGGATACTCCTTTTCATGCGGAGTGAAAGAAAAATCCAGCATTTCAAACCCGCGCAGGCGGGTTTTGCTTATCTAGCAACGAATTTTATTATCATAAACCCTCGGCTCACTAACCGTCATGTCTATTTGGGTCTTTTTTCTCCTTTTTTTTCTGGGGGTCTTTTTTTGGTTTTTTGGCTTCTTTATTGCCCTTTTGTTCTTTCGACATTATTGCTCTCCAATATGGTGATAACTAAAGTGGCTACAAGACCTGTAATGCCTTTTCAATGCTATCACTTTTGCTAAATAAATTGAACAGAAAGCTCGCTTCGGAAATATATCCAGATATTCATAGGGCAGCAACCACTTATAGTTGCTATCCCTCTGACTGATTTTGAAGCACAAGAAGTGTTTGAATAGCGTATCAAATCTATAATTTGTACTAAAAAAATCCAATACTCATAATAATCTAGAGGTCTATCACCCAAAATTGAGCTTTCAAAATTCAGCTTGAGAGAGTCATTATGATTTTCTTACTAAACTTAACAATATTTATTCTCACAAATAGACAGAAAGATAGATACAAAACCCGGTGTTGTAAGAGATAATTAAACTAGTTTTAGAAACATGATTTTCTGAAAGTATTTACCTTATAAAAATAAAATGAGCGATGGCATATGCAGAGAGACCTGCAGATACCATTATTGACTTAGCTAACCTTACCTGGTTTATCAAGTAAGTTTGGTGAGAAAAAATAACAAGAAATTAAGAGAGAAAAGAAATGCCTAGGCTCGTAGGACAGCGTTCTAATACTGGAGCAAACATCACCAGTTTAATCATCATTGCCGCCATTGTTGGGGTACTCCTTGAATACCTTGGTGCAATTGACATCGTTCCTGGTTTCGGTCGAGAGGGACGCTACTTTCAGCTTCAAGGTCAGCCAACCAACGAACAGGGCAGTGGACAAATCAATCAATAAGAATTGCGAGGAATCAATAAAATGCGTAAAGGTAGTGATGTTATAGGGAAAGCGGTAGTCACCTATGACACTGGTAAGAAAATTGAGCGAATTCGAGATTTAATTTTTGATCAAAAACGCAATCAACTTTTGGGTTTTTTGGTTGAAGAAAAGGGACTGTTTCGGGATGCAAAAGTGATTCCCCTGCAAGAGGTGCAAGCTATTGGGTTAGATGCGATCGTGGTTCACTCGAAGGAATCTGTTGTTGGGGCAGATCATATCCCGGTGCTCAAAGAAATTCTGCACCACAACAATGTGCTTATAGGAACAAGAATTCTGACTACTACGGGACTCGACCTCGGTGGACTGGTCGATTTGTTTTTCGACGAGCATAGCGGACTGGTAGAAGGATACGAAGTCTCCGGAGGTGTGTTTGCCGATGCTTACTCAGGGCGATCATTCGTTCCCGCTCCTGAAACGCTGAAAATAGGTGATGATGTTGCCTTTGTGCCTCCAGAAACTGCTCAGATGATGCAAGAACAGGTCGGTGGCATCCGGGGAGCCGTCCAAGCAGCTGGAGATAGACTGCAAGACTCAGCGGAGACTGCCAACCGCAGACTGCAAGCAACCGCTCAAACCGCTAATGAGCAACTGCAAAGCTCGGTAGAAAACGTGAACCGCAGGCTACAGCAAGCAAGCCAGAACGCAGGTGAGCAACTGCAAGCCGCAACCGATGCCACCAGTAGCAATCTGCAACACTTTAATCGAGATGCGGCTGCTTCGCTGACGAACAATCTGGTTGACCCTACAGAACAAAAGGTATATGTAATTGGCAAGCGCGTCGAGCGGGATGTGCTGACTCCAGACAGTAGCGTACTGCTACTCCAGGGACAAGAAGTGACGCTAGACGATGCGGAAGCTGCTGAGCATATGGGCATCCTCGATGAACTCTATCGCGCAACAGGTGGCAGCCTGACTGCAAACATTAGCCGGAATTTTCAAGCAGCGAGGGAATCTACTAGTGCTCGACTTCACAGTAGCGCCACTCAGCTACGTCACTCGGTTGATCAGCTAGCGGCACATACAGTTATCGAGCAGGCAAGAGGTCGGCGGATTCTACAAACAGTACGTGCTAACGATGGTTCAATTATTGCGGCATCTGGTCAGATTGTGACCGAACCCGTCCTTGCTCGTGCCCAAACTTACGGTAAAGACGCAGAGTTGCTGAACGCCGTAGGTCTGACTCTGGCAACCGCAGTCCGTTCTACCGCAAGTGACACATGGTTAGAAACCAAAGTTCAACTGCGCGATCGCCTCAAAGGGGCGTCTCCTCCAGAGCATCGCGCAAGCATCGCCCAAGAGAACCTCAAGACCTTCTGGCAAACCCTGCAAGAGAAGGCACAAGAGTTACAAAGACACAGGACGCGGACAAGCAAAAACCAACGAATTGAACAAGCACTGGGTCGTCCAGTCACCCGTGTCATCCTTGATCCAGAGGACAAGGTGATTCTCAATGTGGGTGAACTGATTACACACCGCGCCATCCGTCAGGCTACAGAAAGCGGTGTTCTGAATATCTTGCTGAGTTCAGTCTACGCCAAGGAGCCAGAAATCTCTGACAAGGAGTTGCGTGCTTCAGAACACGGAATGGCAGCGCTGGCGTACCACGGTAATGGTCGATCACAAGTTGAAGTGCGGTCAGTTCAGTCTGTTGAATCTTAATTAAGTTAAATCTTTTCTCAGATCCTCATTGTTTCTCCTTCGGATAAAACAAATATGTCACCCACTTGCTTGGTTGGTTTTCATCCTTTATCAAGAAGTCATCGCGCTGACAAAGAAATGTCACAAAGTAATATAGATTCTCTTGCGTATGGACAAACTTACCGTGTTCGATCTGCCGAGTTATTTCAACAAAGGTAGCCTTGCCTAACGGGGGGAGGGGGAAAAGTTTCAAACTCACACTTAATGGAGCCGCTTGAACGAGGTCTTTCGTTCCCCTATCTACTACGGGTAAAATCACCCACTCCTGACTCCAAGGGTGTGGATCGGGCGAAATAATTTGTAGGTAAGAGGTGTTTTTATCGACCCAGTACCATGCTCCCTTTTCCAATGATTCAACCGGGATATAATTGTCTTGGGGTGGTAGCCGTCCTATAAATTTGAGAAAACTTGTGTCTTGTCGATCAATTAGGTTCATTGCGATAATTCCTTAAGAGAGTACCTAGTATTTTTAGGAGCTTTGAGTTTCTTTCGCTTCTGAGAGTCCAAAAGAACACTATCATTTGAAACGTTTAATTTTTAGGTATTGAAGACAAATGATCATAGATTTTTCTGGGAGGAGTTCTTAAATACCAAACGATTCCTAGCTATGAAAGTAGCTTAAGAATGTAATGGGTAATATCTATTTCCCACTAGTAAAAACCTTGCCGTTCTGAAGCAGGATAGTAATGATTATTATGCCAACCTTCGCCTAGAGTAATGAGAGCTAAAAACCAATTAGACTATGTGAGCCGTTGAGTCAGGTATGGAAATACCAAAAATTATTAGAAAAAAACCTTCGGGAACTACCGCTGCGAAGATGCCGGCGTTCATAGAGAAGTTCTTAATGTGTACTTTTACAGCATGGCAGATGGGTGCTTGAGATTTGGTTTTGGCAAAGGTTTGAGATGTATAAGATGAGTTGATAAAGTTTGAAATTGTTACAAAACTTTAAGAAATGAAATGGAATCTCAGTACCGTTGCTCATTGAGAGTTGTTAACTCATACGTAGAAGCGCAAAACTCAACATTCATAAGTCTTTATAGGATGAGTTCCACAAGTTCACCTAAAATATTCAGTGTGAAGAACGTTTGAGTTAGTTTCATTTTGATGAAATTAGAGTATATC